>JAYENL010000129.1:0-9799 GCA_034722055.1 Armatimonadota bacterium | reverse complement strand
GCTGTTGGCGGGCATCATCTGACCTCCTCGGGAGACCGAAAGGCTCCGATGATCGCTCACCAACAGGTGCGCCACGACCTGACTGAGAACCTTCCCGCCAAGCCGAAAAAGGCGCATAACTTAGGATACCAGCCTGAGCCGTCGCTCGCCTGCGCCTCGGGAATTGCCGCAACCCACCATGCACCGGAGGTGGTCGCTGATGGCAGGCATGCCCGCCGTCCTGACCCGACCCGCACTCATCGCTCACGAGGACACGCTCTACGTCCCGTGTCCGCCCGAGCATGCCGGCGACGGCCCCACGTACCAGGTGGCGCCAGGCCCCGGGG
This sequence comes from Armatimonadota bacterium, assembly GCA_034722055.1. Lineage (GTDB taxonomy): Bacteria > Armatimonadota > Zipacnadia > Zipacnadales > UBA5352 > JAYENL01. Next base: position 9,473 of record JAYENL010000129.1, on the reverse strand, counting down.
GCCTGCTCCACTTCGGCTACCCGCGGCAGATGCCGCGCGATGGTGAGACCCTGTTCCGGCGGTACGGACTGGTGCCCCCGACAGCGCACCCCGAACGGACCCACGATGAGGCCCTTCCGATCGTCCTGGGGCTGGCGGCGGATCTCATCCGGCAGTGGCAGCGATCGCGCCGCGAGGGCATCGGCTACGACCGCCTTACGCCGGCGCCGGACGCTCACGCAGCGGACGGCGCGCATCTGCCGCTGTCGGAGCCCCTCGCCACCGACCCAAGGCTCATCTGGTTCGGCTGGGTCTACGAGCTTCATCCGGACGAGGGCGGCCCAGTGCAGATAGGCGGTGAGCGCTACGTGGCCTGCCATCCGGTCAGGCTTCACGCCTGGTGGACGACCGTAGAGGCTGGCGTGGGCCGGCCGCGGCAGCAGGCCTCCGGACAGACGGCCACCGTCCAGCCACATCCCGAGCTGGTCCGGGCCCTGCGCGAGCGCATCAGGGCCAACGAGGACCGGGACGCCACCCTCTTCCTCGATGGCCCCCTGCATATCAAGTGGTGCGCCGGGCAACGGAGGGTGCAGTTCATCATGCGCTTCGAGGCCTTCGCGCTCGGCGACAGCCGAGGCACCTACTACGCCTTCCCCGCCGGCAGCGTCGTCGTCGATGGGGACCTGGTCCACGTGGCCGCCTTCGCCGAAGCGCCAACGGACATCTACATAGGCACTCGCGTGGACATGGGCCGCGACGCGCCCCTGCATCCGTGCGTCTCCACAGATGGCGGGCTGTGCACGGCCGGCGGGATCAATGAGATCTGCAGAGAGGGCCTGTCACCGGCTGGCACCATCATCCGGGTGCTGGAGCTGAGCGTGCAGGTGCTGCTTACCGGACTGGGCGCGCCGAACGCGCCCAAGCCCTACCGGTCCCTCAAGGAGAGCGGGGCGCCCAGGATGACCCTGCGCGAGGCCAACCGGCGGGGAATACCGGTCATCCCCTGGAGGCATCACAGGCGTGGCATGGAGGTAGCACTGTGAGCTACAGGCTGAAGCGATCCCGGTCCCAGGGCCGCTCCCATGACCTCCCCGACGCGGCGCGGAGTGAAGAGCCCGTCATCTATCGCCTGTCGCCTTTGGCGGACGCGCAGTGGCGGGCTACCTTCGATTGGGCGAATCACAACGGCCGCTGCGAGGTGGCGCTGCACGCGGTCGGCGACCCCTCGACCCGCACCATCCTGTATCTGGCGTGCGGCGAGCAGGACGTCTCATCCGCCATCTGCAGCACCCGCCCGCAGGGCGTCGCGGAGGTTGCCCGCCAGGCGGCGACCGACAAGCTGCGAGTGCTGGGGCAGGCCCACCACCACCCGATGACCGCGCGCATGTGCGAAGAGCAGTGGGATCCTCACGCGCGCTTCTTCCTCTCTCGCACCGACTACGTGCTGCTTGACCAGCTCTCCACCGACCTGTCCTCGGGCGTCGCGCAGTTCGAGCGCGTGAGCAGGCAGGGGCCGATGCTGATGCGGGCCGGGCAGGCCCCCGAGCTGACCATCGGCGGTCGCCGCTTCCGGCTGAAGGTGGAGGCCGGGACGGAGATCACCTCCGCCGGCATGACCGCCGAGGGCGTGCGGCCCGTCACACACGTGTTCGTGGCCGTCACCGGCTCCGACGGCCTGCTCCACGGCGAAGCCCTCCGCACCGAGCTGTGCAGCCTGTGCTTCCAGACCACGCGCCGCTCGCTTCACCCCCTCGAGCTGCGCACTCAGTCCGATGGCCTGCCATCGCAGTATGCGGCGGCCGCCTTTGACCGCTCGGCGTGGGAGGCGTTGCTGGACCGGCGAGTCAGGCGCGCCGCCTACTGGACATCGGCCCCGCGTGCCGGCCGGCAGACGACCTACAGCGGCGGCTGCAGACGGCGGAGCCGGCAGAAGCGAGATCGTCGCGAGCCCTCCCCGCCCGCACTGCGCCATGATCTCGAGCGGAAGATCTGCCGGCTCCAGGGGCTGGTCCAGGAGGACATGCTGGAGACGCTACAGGCGCTGAAGAGGCTGGCGGAATCGCTGCCGGGCGGTACAACGACGGCTTCCGAGGAGGCAGAGCCATGACTGTGCTGCCGGACCGGAGGCGCGAGCAGGAGGCCTATGACCTCGGACGCGCCAGCCGCACCCTCGGCGTCCTGGTGGACTGCCCGACCAGCCGGCTCGTGGCCATGGGCCTGGCGGCCGTGGGCGCCGAGATCCTGCTGCTCGGCTGGCCCGACCCCGATCCGCGGCGGCGCGACTACCTGGTGCCCGAGAGTGCCGCGAGCCGGAGCCAGTCCGGGCCCTCGGGCTTCATCGACCGCACGCTCTCCAGCCTCTTCTGCGACGTCCGCGCGTCATGCGCGGCCGGCGCAGGAGACCTCCACGCTGTCAGCAGCCTGCTCAGTGATGCCTCCGGCGCCGTGCCGCTTCTCGTGGTGCCGGCCTATCATCCCGACGCCGTGGCGTCCCTGTACGACCTCGCCGAGGAGGGCGGCCCTGACCGGGCCCGCCACACGCGCATCGTCGCGGCGGGCCCGCGTGGCTGCTGCCTCGTCACTCCCGACCCCGCGCAGGTCGAGGAGCAGCTCCGGGCGCTGCGGGCGGTGATGGAGGGCGACGCCGGCGCCGATCCGCTCTCCGCGGACGCCGCCCTCATCGCCGCGGGCGCCCTCCTGCACGAGGCGCGTCTGCTCACCGGCGCCAGGCTGCTCTCGGCGTCCGACGACGAGTGCGAGGCCGACGCGGTCTGCTCGCTGCCCATGCCCGACCCGGTCGATGCGCCGCCTCGCGAGCGGCTGGTCGTGGGAGCGGGCGGGATCGGCGGGATACTCGCCCTGCTGGGGATCGCGCCCACTGCACGTCCCGGCCACCGGCTGACGCTGGTGGATGGCGATCGCGTCGAGCGTCACAACCTGCTGCTGCACAACTGGGCCGGCTCCCCGAAGGTCGAGGCGCTCAGGGCGGAGATCGAGCGCAGGACCGCAGCACTCGCCGTGGATGTGATCCCACAGATGGTCGCGCCGGACACGGTCCTGCCGCTGGCCGACATCACCTACGCGGTCACGGACTCAGCCCTCTCCCGGCGCCACGTGCAGGAGGCCATGGCGCCCGCGGACCGGCCGCGCCTGGTCTGCGCCGGTGGCAGCACAGGCGGCGCCGAGGCCTTCATCGCGGGCGGCGGGCCGGCCTGCGTCGCCTGCCGGTATCCCGGCGTCACCCGGGCCCCGGCCGCGGCCGCCTGCTCGCGCAATCCGGCGTCCTTCGCCTCCAACATGGTCGCGGCGGGCCTCGCCCTGGCCCTGGGCCGCAGGATACGCAGTGACGGCTTCATGGCCTCAGATGACGGGGCGTCCCGGCACGCATTCTCGACCATCCGCCCGGACCGCCTGGTACGCCTGCTGCCGCAGCGCTGCACGCATTTCGGCCAGTCGGTCGCCGCGAGGTGAGTGACATGTCGCAGCTCAGAAACCTGATCTCAGAGATGCTCGGCGAGGTGCGACCGGCTGACAGAGAGCTGCCCGAGATGCCCGAGGTGGTCGCCCTGTCCGCGCTGCTGCTGGCGCATGTGCAGGACCAGCGGCTGGCCCAGCGGCTGGCCGATGCCCGCTCGGTGGAGGAGGTGTTCGACTACCTGGCGGTGGACCGCCTCATCGCCCGCGGCCTGGCCGAACTCGACGACGAGGCCCTGCGGGGGATGGAGCCGGGCGTGCTCCTGGCCGCCGCCTGCATGGACGGGAGAGATGACCTGTCAGAATGAAGGACGCGACCTCCTACCGGGGCTTGGGGACCCGCCCTGTCAGCAGCACACTGAGTAGATCAACGGCGGGCTATGCCGATGGTTCGTGACCTGCCGGCAGTGTGTGCGTTGCTGGTGGCTCGTGTCCTGGGCGGCTGTGCTGCGCGGCACGCCAGCGATGCGCCGAGGGTCTCTGGATGGACTACGGCCAAGGTGCGGGAGGAGCGCGCCGCGCAGCACGGGAATTGTGGCTCCGTAGGTTGGGCCGGGCAACCGATGACATGACCGCAGGTGCTTACCATGAAGCCAGGCAACAGATCGTTCCCACTGGCCATGGCTGTCTGGATGACGGTCGCCTTCGCTGCTTCCTCGCAGATCACCGCATGGGCCGACGCCGACGCCTGGGCGTACCAGGTGCTGCACCACGATCTTCCGGGCACAGCCCCGGATGTCCCCGTCTATGTGAACGGTGAGGTGCGCGTCGGGAACCTCCTCGTGGTCCACCACAGGGCCGGCGCGGCCGCGAGCTGGCCCGCGGTCCTGGGCCTCTACACCTCCGGGTATCTGCGGCTTACCCCGCCCAGCGACCCTCCGACCAGTTTCGGCACAAGTGCCGTCCTCGGCCCCGCGTACTGGGAGGGTGGAGCTTATCAGCATCACCCAAGGCTGGCGGAGATGCGACTGAACGGGGATCTGCATGCTGATGATCCGCTGGCGATAGCCGCCGTTGGCACCGCGGGGAAGCTGGCGGTTGAATACGACCTGACGCTGTGGCCGCCCTCTGAAAGCCGGATGCGCTGCCTCGTGACGCAGACCGCCGCCTGCACCGAGAGTTTCGACCTCGACGGCGATCGGCTGGCGATACATGAGGGGTTCAAGCTCGCGCAGCTCTCCTCGATGTACATCGACGGCGTCTACCACGACTCGGATGCAGCGGACTATGTCGCGGCCGACGGCCATCGACACGCCGACCTCGCCGACCTGGCCGCGGGGGGCGTCCCGGCGTTCCTCTTCGGCACGCCCGCACCGATGGACGCCGCCTGGCTGGAACTGGCGCACTACGGACGGTCGAGCTGGCAGGGGGCGACACCCTCGGTGTCCATCACCCTCCAGGACCCGGGGCTGGCCCCCTCCTGCACGGGTCAGGGTTACTTCGAGCCGACAACCGATGAGAACGATGACAACGTGGGAGCGTGGGTGCACTGGGACGCCGCGCCCCCAAGCTGGACTGCTGGCGACGTGCACGTCGTGCAGTACGAGCTGGCGGCGCGTGACACACCGGCGATGGAGGTCGTGGACTTCCCCGACCCCAACCTCGAGGCGGCAATCCGTGCGGCTATCGGCAAGCCCCTCGGACAGGTTCACCAGGTGGATCTGCTCAACCTGACGGTCCTCGACGCTCCGGACCTCGCGCCGTCGGATGACGCCAACGACATCGTTGACCTCACCGGGCTCGAGCACTGCATCGATCTGCAGGAGCTTGGGTTGCAGGACCATCTGATCGCCGACCTGGCCCCGCTGGTCGCCAACGCAGGGCTGAGTTCGGGCGACACGGTGCTCCTGGACGGCAACTCGCTCGACCTGAGCGTGGGCTCTTCGGCATACCGCGACGTGGAGACCCTTCGCGACCGCGGCGCGACCATCGCGTGTGACAATCAGACCCCGACGGCGCTGTTCGACGCGCTCACATCGGCCTGCACCGCCTGCTACACGCCTACGAACTACGAGCCCGGCGTGAGCGATCCACCGCACGCCAGCATCAGCGATGACCTGCAGAGCCTGTATGGTCTCGGCTTCCGAGGCATTGTCACCTACGGCAGCGACGGGGTGCTTGCCGATATCCCACAGCTCGCCCGCGGGGCCGGGTTCGACGTGGTCATCCAGGGCGTCTGGGACCCCACGAGCCAGAGCGAGCGTGACGCGGCTGCGGCCGCGGCAGCGCACGTAACCGCCTACTGCGTGGGCAACGAGGGCCTGCTGCGTGGTGACTACACGCTTCAACAGGTCCATGACGCGATGGTGTGGATGCGCGAGCAGACGGACCGGCCGGTGGTGACGGCCGAGCCGTGGGCGGACTACCTGAGCAATGCCCAGTTGCTGGACAAGTGCGGACCGCTGGTCTTCGCCACGTGCCATCCGCTCTGGGCGGGCTATCAGGCCCCGGGAGCCGGCGGCACATGGACCGTGAATCGCTATCAGGAGCTTTCTGCGGGGATCGGATCGAAGCTGGCGTGGCTCAAGGAGACCGGCTGGGCGAGCGGTGATGCCCCGTGGTGCACGGAGCAGAACCAGCGCGACTTCCTCTCATCTCTGCTCGACGCCGGCGACAGCGTCCGGTTCTGCTGGTTCGAGGCCTTCGATCAGCCCTGGAAGCACGAGGAACTGAGAGGATATGAGGTGGGACCACACTGGGGTCTGCTGACCGGCGGGCGGGAGCCCAAGCTGGCCGCGGGACTCGTGTCCGAGACGCACTTCGTTCGAATCATTGAGGGCCCATCCGGCACGCCCAATCCCGTCGCCTCCGAGGGCCAGGTGCAGTGCTCGGTCACTGCGGCGGACTCGCTGGGCCACGACCTGCTCTATCAGTGGACGGCGGAGGGCGATGCGGGCAGCTTCGATGATGCCTCGAAGCCCAGTCCGATCTGGACCGCGCCCGCGAGCACGGACAGCGTTGCGTTGGACTGCACCCTCACGGTCACGGTGACCTGTGCGCAGGACCCGATCGTCAGCGCGAGCGATACCGTCACCGTGACGGTGCTGCCTGCGATCACCCTTGCACTGGCCGCGGGCTGGAACATCTGCACCGCGGGCGACCCGGCCGATGAGACTGCGATCCTGGGCGACCTCATCGGCCCATCCGTGCTGGCCGCGTATACCTGGAACTGCGGCCAGTTCTGCTACGAGCCGGTGGACCTGCAGAACACCAGCGGCGGCGCAGTGTGCGGCCGCGGCACGTGGATGCTCTCCAGTCAGGACACCAACCGCGTAATCTCCCTTGCCTCCCCGCAGCAACACACGGTCAACGTCGGCCCCGGCTGGAACCTGCTGGCCAACCCCTACGGCTGCGCGCTCGATCTGGCGACTGCCCTCATCCCCCATGGCGGCCAGATCATCCTGCCGGCGTACACGTGGAATCCCGAGGCGTTCGGATACGAACAGAGGACGGTGATCCCAGCCGGCTGCAGCTTCTGGACGCTTTGCACCTGGGACGGCGAGGCGACCTTCGACCCGGCCGGGATCGTGCCCGTGGACGCCGCCTCGACCGTCTCGAGTCTGGTGGATGCGCCGGAGGCGGCGAACGGCGACGGCTGCATCCAGCTCGCCGCCGTGGCTGCCGGAATCACTGACACGGGCACCTGGCTTGGGACGACCAGTGGCGATGCAGTGAAGACCCCCAAGCCGCCCATGATGCCCGGCGGGGTCGGAGCCTACCTTGATGTCGAGGACGGCATCGGCTATGCCCGTTCGTTGGTGCCGGAGGGCGAAAACCGCGTGTGGACGCTGACGGTGAACTCGCCCAGCGGCCAGGAGTGCTCATTGCGCATCGTGGATACCTCTCAGCTTCCCGGCGACATGGCCATGTGGCTGACCGATGAGGCCACGGGCGAGCGCATCGACCTGCGCCATGCGCCGGGTTACACCTACACTGCACGCGAGGGGCGGCGGCAGTTCGCGATCGAGCTGGGCGAGCGCGACGACCTGCTGCGGGTGATGAGCGTGTCGGCGCAGGCGGCGGGTGAGGGCGCGCAGATCAGCTTCACGCTCTCGGCTGCGGGCGCGGTCACGGTGGACGTCCTCAACATCGCCGGGCGCACGGTCAGGCGTATCGTCACGGATCGCGAGTGCGACGCCGGCCTGCAGACGGTGGCCTGGGACGGCCGCTGCGACTCGGGGACGAAGGCACCTGGAGGCATGTACCTCATCCGCGTCACCGCCACCGCACTCACCGGCGAGCAGTGCCGGGGCCTGGCGACGATGCGACTGCCTTGATGCCGTCAGCCAGTGCACGCAATCGGCGCAACCTCGGCACGGTACTGAGGAAGCTGCGCAGGCAGCGTGGAGCGAGAGGATGCGTTGAGTGGCTTGGCGAAGAGCAGCGATGAGAGAGGGCGCTGCTCGCTGACGCAGGGGGCTACAGAGATGCGCAGGGTAGCTCCAATCGTGGCTGCGCTGGCGCTGGTCGGCTCCAGTCTCGCGCCGCGCGCCCAGAGACCCGTCCGGATCGCCGACGAGCTCGACATCCTCCCGACGCCGCGCGAGATCGTCCTCACAGGCGACCGACTGCCCCTGGCCGGCTGGTCAATCAGTGCGGCCGAGGGCGTGACCCTGGCGCAGACCGGCGCCGATGAGGTCAACGAGCGCATCGCCGCGCTCGGCGCCGATGCGCTGCAGGTTCGAAGCGAACTGGGCGCGGGGAACACCATCATTGTGGCGCCATGCACCCATGCTTTGGCGAGAGACCTGGCCTCCGAGCTGCATGTGTCGCCGGACGATCCTGGGGAGCAGGGCTACGTCATCGCGCCGGTGCCACGCGACGGCCGGATGATCATCGCGGCCATCGGCTCGGATGGACTGGGCACGCTTTATGCCTGCATGACCCTGCGGCAGATGATCCAGCCCGGCGAGGCGGGGCCAGAGCTGGCCGGCGCCCGCGTCCGCGACTGGCCGATGTTCAAGCGCCGTTGCTTCGGCTGCATCGAGATCCTCGATGATTCCCCTGAGGGGATCGAGGATGACGAGGAGCGGCTTGCCGCCTACGCCGAGGAGTACGAGCCTCACATCCGGTTCCTCGCGCGCAACAAGATCAACTTCGTGAACTCCCGCGGCTACTGGGGCGGGCTGGAAGACCCGCAGCTTGAGGCCTATGGCGCCGCCAGCGAGTTCGCAGCCCGCTACGGCATCCGGGTGCATCGCGTGCACGGGACCGCCAGCCCCTGCGGTACCCTGAGTCGATCGCCGCTGGCACCATCGCGGAGGCGGGACACTGGACGGTGGAGGTGCGGGTCCCGTTCGGTGTCCTGGAGATGACGCCCGAGGCTGGAGCGACGTGGAGAATCAACCTGGTCCGCCACCGAGCCGCGAAGACCGACAGCCCCGGGGCCGAGGACTCCTCGATCATCGCCTCAAGCGAGAACGCCAACGTGGCTCAGTTCGCGGCGATGACGCTGGTCGCTGCGCCGACCGCCCGTGAGACGGCCGCCAGAATCCGGCTCACCGATGTCCGCCGCAGTGAGGAGACCGTCGAACACGGCTTTGCCACGATCCTGCGGCTGAGGCCGGCGATCGAGACCAACCGCGCCTCGCGCGATGTGACTGTCCGGATGGTGGCACGGGCAGAGGGCGAGACGATCGCGCAGCTCGAGCGTCATCTCCGGCGGCTCCCCGGACTCTGGGCGCCCGCCGGGGAGATGCAGATGGACCTCGGCCGCGCGTTCGAGGGGGATCTGCAGATCACGGTCAGCGCCGTGGCCGGCGGTGGCTCGCTCAACGCCTCGGCGACGTTCGCGGTTGACGAGCAGGGGCGTATCTTAGCAGGGCAGTAGATGCGTGTACAATCGCGAGATCGCCAGACGCCGTGCGGCTGTTGCGCGGGTGAGCACCAGCTGGTTCATCAGGTACCCGCCCAGCCAGAAGCCGCCGCCGAGGTAGTTGTTGCGCTCCACGATCAGGGCCTTGCCGCCGGCGCGAGCCAGCTCGCGACCGGCCATCAACCCGCTGGGGCCGGCCCCGACG
>JAYENL010000128.1:36185-37342 GCA_034722055.1 Armatimonadota bacterium | reverse complement strand
TGCCCGACCGGTACCAGTAGAGCCGCCGCTCGCCCAGGCGCACCGGGTTCGCCTGCGGCTGCAGATAGACGCTGTTGAACGGCGGGGTGTTCTTCGGGATCAGCGGCTGGCCCAAAGTCCTCGCCAGGTGCACACCATCCTCCGCCACCCACAGGTTCACGTTCGACTGGCTCGCCCCGCCGTCGTCAACTACCAGACCAACGGTGGATGGTCCGAACCACTCCGGCTGCACCCAGTGAAAGAACGCGAAGCACGGCACGATAAGCTGGTTCCGCCACGGCAGCGTCCGGACGTTCCGGAAGTCTCCCGTCACCAGGCACGATAGCGGACGCGCCGGCTGGAACTCGAACTCGTCACCCTCATGGTTGATCGTCTTTGCCCGCGCATACGCCCAGAACCGCTCACCCCTGTCTCGCGCCCATGGATTGCGCACCCACCGCGGGTCCACGTCACGGTTCCCGTACAGCCCGATCCCGCTCCCATCCGGCACCACCCTGTCGTCGCCCGCAAGCGGAGGCGCCAGAGGATTCAGATCCGGACTGAAATGCTCCGCGGGATCGAATGAGTAGCGGTCCGGCGACCCCGTCAGGGCGCAGCCCGCCATCCCATCCGGGTTGCCGATCGTAGCCTCGAAGGTCAGCGCCCAGTCTCCCTCCGCCACCTCGAACACTCCATCGACTCCTCCCACCGTTGCGAAGAGCTGTGACGTTCCCCCCGTCACCGCCCGCAGCTCGTCCAGTGTGAACATCGGGTTCCGAGGGTGGGGGTCGTCTGTCCACGCCACTCGGCCCGTCTCCTCATCCCAGCTCCCACGCACCCATCCGATCCGTACCACGCCGCCCGCGTCCTCCCCCGGAACCAGCGCCAGCAGCTCCTCGTTCACCGCGTCATACTCCATCCAGCTCGGCCAGTGCCATAGGGACTCTCGCCATGTCCCCGGCTCCGTCAGGTCCGCCACGATGTCCTCCGGAGTCGGATACTGCTCCGGCGTCCGCGTATCTCGCACAACGCCCTCCTGGCGCCACACCTTGATGCTCTCTTCCGTCTCGGGATCGATCACCAGGAACGCATCGTCCGTCGTGTCCGTGCGCTGGTATGTCCCCGGCCCGTCCATCTCGATCCGGTCGAGCATCAATGTCAGAACCCAGCTATCGTAC
>JAYENL010000128.1:21927-36085 GCA_034722055.1 Armatimonadota bacterium | reverse complement strand
GCAGCACCGCCATCAGTGGCACCCGGTCGTCCTCGCTGCCGTCGTGCCTCGGCGTGCCGATCCGGTAGGCAAACCGCTTCCCACGGTGCCGACTGCCGCAGTCCAGCCGGCAGTACTGGTCCACCGCTCCCTCGAAGCCTGCCGTCCCGTCTCCCTCCGCGACCTCCGCGTCATACTGCTCATCCCACGAGGCCCGGAAGAGCATCGCCCCGGAGCCATCCTCACTCTCCGGAATGTGCACCCGCCCCGCGTCGTGCAGGTCCGCCACCTGCTCCGGCGTCATGATGTCATTCCAGATGGCAAGCTGGTCGTAGCACCCATGCGCCAGGGCGTACGGGTTCGCCGGGCCCGGCCCCACGTAGATGGTGTCCGGCGGGCCCTGCAGCTCAGGCGCCCCCGTCGCTGGCGACTCCGGCACCTCCTCGCCATCCAGATACAATCGCAGCACCCCGTCACCCGGCGTCGTGAAGTCCCACGTGGCAACCACATGCCGCCAGGCCACCGGAATCGAGGTCGAAATCACCATCGCCAGGGACCCGGAGCTGTACGCCTGCAGCACCCACTCCGTCTGGTCTCGGCGGATTATCAGCCAGTTCTCAGGATCAGCCGTTACCTCCACCACGTGACAGTGCTGTCCCTCCGCTGACGGGTGATACCAGAAGGCCAGCGTCCCCTTGCTTCCTGCACCCGTCTCCACGTTCCCGATTGCCGGATACGTCACCGCCCCCTTCTTGCCCACGTACAGCATCTGCGGTCGAGCCAATTGCTGACACCTCCGACTGCCGCTTGCGCCAGGTCTCCGTCCTCAATGCCCATCTTCCCTCGGCGCTCACGGCACCGAGTCACACTGCGGGGGCGGCCTCCTCCGGCCGCCCCCGCTCCCTCTGGGCTCGCACCTACGCGCTCTTCGCCACGTTCACCGCTACGACCACCGCGTCGTCCTCCTCGAACTCCACCGCCACCCGAGTCGTGATCGTGTAGATGTTCACGCCCCGCAGGATGTCGCGGTCCTTGTCGATCCGGATGTCACGGTGAATCCCGAACACCAGGTTCTCACGGGGCGTCAGGAACCCGTAGGTCAGATCCGACCCCGAGTACCCCTCCACGCCCTCCTGATCCGTCGGGATGTTCGGCACCGAGACCACCGGCACGCCCATGTACGGAGGCGCTGCCGCGCTCGTCAGCGCCTCGTCCCCCAGCGCGCTGGCCCGGTCACTGAACGTATCGTGCCAGTCCTGAACCGCCGCTGGCGCGAAATAGAACCTCAGTTCCCCCTGATTCCGCTTGTAGCGGTTCGGCAGCGCCTTGTACATCGACGCCAGCCCGGACTTGTCCAACGTCGCACCCAGGAAGTCCACCAGATGACCGTCGTTGGACAGCACTCGCCAGCCGTCCAGGCCCTGCAGGAACTCGTCCGCCGACCCCGTGTCCCCCTGAATCGCCAGCTCCTCCAGGTCCGTCGCCGTCTGACGCGCCATCACCCGGATCACGGTGTCCTCCAGGTCCCCGCGCTCGATGCTGTCCTCCAGCGCCTCCATCGTGATCTCGAACGGGGTGATGATGTCCACCGCGGTCAGCGTCACCTTCGAGAAGCTCGGCTCGCTCAGCGACGCCGGTGCCACCCCTTCGGTCCGGAGCTGGCTGACCCGACCGCTGGTCGCGATCTTGTCAAGCTCCATTACCGCGCTGCGCATCCGTACCACCCGAGCGTCCCTGAGCATCACCGACTGGTCCAGCGACAGGTCCACGAAGCGCTCCGCCTGCCCCGTGGACAGCAGCCCGCCGCCGGCCAGGTCCGTGGTGTCGATTGCCTTTTGCAGCATCTCCTCCTGACCCAAAACCAGCACTCCCTTCGCCTCACGCCTGTGATCGCGCCCACCTCGGTCTGCTCTCTCATCTCACCTCTCCTTTGCCGTCAACCACAGCATGGCGCGCTCCTGCCCCCCGCTAAGTACTGCTGCTCAGTGGCACAAGCTCGCGCACTGTGCAGCCTCACTATGGCTGCTATCGGGCCAACATGGAGGGGCCGCCACACACCCTCCAGCCAGCCAAGCACCCAGCTCCCGCCCGGTCATTGCCGGGGCTGGAGGGCCTACCTGCGCGGAAGGCGCGAGGCCCCGTCGGGCTGAAAGCTCGACCCATCCGGGGACAGGTGCCGTATGGAGGGGCCGGACCACTGTCCGGCCCGCCGTTTGAAGGCGTTCGGTCGATACCTCCGTTTCCGGCCCGGCCGGTGCCGCACGGGCTCCCCGGTGCCGGCGGCGACGGCATCGTGCTGCAAGCGTGACATAGTGCTCCCTGGCGGAAACTCGCGTATCATGCAGCGTCACTGTGGCTGCCGTCCCGCCATCATGGAGGAACCACCCTGGAGGGGCCGCCGCGAGCCTGGCGAGCGGTGGGAGGTCCGAAGCCTAGCGAAGGACCTCCCAGGTTCCACCCCCGGCCCATTCGTTAAGTAGCGCACGCCCCCCCCGCCTGCGCGCCCTTTACCGGGCCGGGATGGAACCTTCGGCCCAACACCATCCCGATCATCAACTCCGGTCCTAGATCACGTCCCTCCACATGCCGCCCTTCTCCGGCGCCTCCTGTCCGGGCAGCGCCATCGAACGCCCCTCGCGCGACGGCATCTCATTGTGCTCCTCGTCAGCCTTCCGCAGCTCCGTCAGGGCGCTCTCAAGCTCTTCGAGGGCGTCCTCCACGCTCTTGCGCAGCTCCGTCAGCTCCGCGAGCTCTTCCTCCAGGCTCACCGGCCCGGGCTTCACCTCACCGTCATCGTCATCCGTTCTCGCGAACGGCCACAGCGCTCGTGTGGCCTCCACCGCCGCACGTCCGATACGCGTCAGCACCGCTTCCTCATCTCGCGTGTCCGGCGGACCGTCCATGATCCCCTCCGCGGCCTTCGCCAGCACCGACAGATACGTGTCCGGGTTCGCTGCCGCGTCCGGCCGGCACACCGCTACGTGGTCCAGCTTCACGTCATCGATGAATCGGATCTGCTTGCCGACCTCCTCGTCGTAGCGCCAGAACGCCTTCGTCACCCGTCCCCCGACGCTCAGCCCGTAGCGCCGACCGCCAAGCACCTTCTCGAAGAGCCGTCGCGACCGCGGATTGGTCTTGTCCAGCCGACCTGCCACTCGAAACTGGTCGTTGTCGGCCCACGCCTCCTCCACCAGGCCCAGCTCTTCCAGCGGGCCGGCACTGTGCGATGGCAACACATCCAGGCCGGTCTGCTCGGTCATCTTCCTGATCGCGTTTCGTGTCATCCGTTCCTGCTGGCGATCGAGGCTCGTCGAGGACGCCACTCCCTCGAACCGCATCTCGCCGTCCTCGTCCTCCCACACCTTCGCCAGCGGCATCGTCACCGCAAAGCTTCCAGGTCCCTCAGGTACGGCCATCGGATCACCTCCGTCATCTCCGCTCCGCTCTCTCATCACTCGCTTGGCTCGTCGCTCCGATCCCTCTCAGCCAGCGGCTGCAGGCCCTGCCTTGCGCGTACCTCGTCAGCCGTCCACACCCCGATGTCCACGTAGATCTTCGCGATCTCCGCCTGCTGCAGCTCCTCGCTCAAATCCATCTCCCGGAAGCGGAACTCCCAGTCCTCGATCCCCATCTGCTCCCGGATCATCCGGTTCATCTGGAACTCCACCCGCCGCTGCTCGGGCCGCACAACCTGCTCGCGGAAGGTCTTGTCCTGGTCCCGGCTGTTCGCCAGGTTCGCGTTCTCCACGATCGTGATTTTGCTCGGAGGGACGCGGTGCACCATCAGGATCTCATCCCGGTTCGCCCTCCGGTAGTCCAGGAACCCCGCGTCGTCGCCATCCACCTGACCCAGACGCTCCAGCCGCACCTTCGTGTCCCCACCAGGCACTTCCAGTATCAGAGTCTTGTGGGCCTGCCCCTTGATCTCGGTCTCCATGAAGCGCCGCACCTGTTGCAGCAGCTCCTTCGAGGCCGGTCCGCCCTCCACGATCACCGCCATCCGCGGCACCGCGTTGTGCTCGAAAAAGCTCACGTTGTACTCCGCCGCCGCACGGTCCCCCGCCACCGCGCTCACCGCCGGCAGGATGTCCGGAATCCCGTAGTAGGTCGATTGCGGCGTGTACTTCCGCACGTGCAGAATCTCGTTCTCCGCCTGCCCGGTCTCGTCATCGATGCGCGGTTCCGATCCCAGCGCCCGGAATCGCTGCTTCCGCCCATCCCGAATCTGTACGAACCCGCTCCGGTCGCTCCTCACCCGCACCGTCGTCGCTGGGACGTGATAGAACCCGTCGATCTCTCCCTCCGAGTTCCGGGTGATCTCCAGGTACCCGTTGCCCACGGTCTCCACATCGGTCCACACCGCCCGCATGACCTCAGTGAAGGTCATCTGCGGGTTGCATGACCCGAAGAGGTGCTCCAGCCGGCCCCGCTCCTCCTCACTCGCGCCTGAACGCACCGCCACAAACCGGTATCCCAGGCCCACGATGTTCGTCGTCTTCGCATCGACACAGGCCTTGTGGGTGGAGTTCATCTCGTATAGCTCCGCCAGTGCCGTCAGCGAGTAGGGCGGTTCCTTCACCTCGCCGCTGTCGTAGGACTCCCGCCAGCTCTCCTCGGGGAGCTGCTGGCTCTTGCCCCGCTGGGGCTCTGCCCCCACGATGTGAGCATTCATCAGCTCGTCCTGCATGGCACCACCTCCGCAAATGAAAGCGAGGCGCTACCCTCAGCGCCCCGAGTGATCGCCAACTGGGTGCGTCCCACCTACCCGTTAAGTAGTGCACGCGCCCCGCCTGCCCCACCCGTTAAGTAGTGCAGGCGCCCCCGCCTGCACGCCGTTTCGCTCTGGGCACAGATGCGTCCTGGACCGGCATGGAACCTTGGCAGACCTCCGGTCTCACCGGTTGGCTGCACTCACAGGCGTCACCGGGCGCCCTCGCCCCCGCATTGCCCTGAAGTAACTACTGGGGCGCGGGCGCCCTCGCCCGCGCGTCCTGCCGCTGCCTACCGTTTCCGTCACACGATCACCGCCCGCATCTCCCCGCCCTGCCAGCGGTTCACCGCCTCGCTCACTGCGCCGGCCACCGCGTCAGCGACGTCCTTCGATCCCCCCTGCCTGTGATCCACCTTCCGCCCCTGCACCAGCTCCAGGCCCTTGCACTCCTGCAGCACAGGCTCGTAGCGGTACCATCGCAGCCGACCCTCATTGAGCAGCTCCTTCAGGGTCTCGTAGGCCTCAACGCTGCGGTCCACTGACACCAGCTTGACCTTCAGGCCCCTCCGCTTCAGGATCTGCCTGCTGTCCGCGCTTTCGTAGCCGTCGAAGCTCACCTGCTCGATCCGGAAGCCCCTGTCGGCCAGGGTCAGGATCAGCTCCCGAACCCCGGCGAACTGCAGCTCCCCTCCTTCTGGTGGCTCGATCCGCCGCATCAGGTCCACGATGACCACCGGCCCGTCCCCACCTTCCGGGCATGGCTCGCAGTGCGCCATTGCGATCCCGCACGCGTCCCGGCTCAGCCCCAGGTCAACGTGCACGAATCGCGGCTGCCGGTCTTCCGTTCGGTACTCCGGCAGCAGCCGCCCGCGGTCGTCAAACGCTTCAGGGATGCTGTCATCGATGGCTCGCTCCAGGACCGTCGCGTCCCGGATGAACGGCTCGAAGGCCTCCGCTGGCCGCGCCGCCAGGTCGCGCAGCGCCCGGAGCTTGTTGCGCCTGAACTCCGGCCGATACTCCACCGGCACCATCAGCCCCTCGCACTCAAACCTCTCGCCACAGTAGGCGTCCTCCGGCTTCAGCTCCCAGGTCGCCTTCCGCGACGCGTAGATCCTCGGATTCTCTTTCGCCTCCTCCAGCTTCCGCTCCAGGAAGTCCCCCCGGTGCCGCGGCGAGGAGATCATGACCAGCAGGCCCCGGTCCAGGAACCGGCTCCGAATCCGCCGCTGCAATGCGTTGTATATCTCCTCCGCCGAGTCCCGTCGCCCACCCGCCGTCTCCAGCAACCAGCTCGCCTCGTCGATAACCGCGCCCAGTATGTTGTAGCCCAGCGGATACGTCTCTGCCGAGTTGCCGCAGATCACCACTATGTCCTTCGGGAAGCGCAGCTCCCGGCTCATCACCTTCGGCGTGTGCTTCTCGAACCACGGCGAGCGCTCGATGCGCCGTAGTATCTCGCCGAACACCACACGCCGCGCCTGGTCGGCATTCGTGGACATGTTCAGGAAGCTGATCATGCTCCCCTCACCGAGCCCGAAATGCCGCTGCGGCTCCCGCAGACACAGCGCCCTGTGGAGCTGGTAAGCGATCGCCAGACTCGCGGCGTAGGACTTCCCCGCTCCGATCCCCCAGCACAGCGCCGCCTCCGTGTATCCGCCCTCGAAGACCTCCTCCAGCACATCCACGATCGCCGGATACACCTCAGCCTCCAGTCCCAGGTACTCCGCATCCAACACGAAACGGCGCACCGGTGCAGGCTGCTCCTCCCACTCCTGCATCTCCCCTGACATCGACCGCCTCCTTCCGTCAGGAGACTGCCTTCGGGTCCTGTCATGAGCGGTCGATGATCTGTCCTCCGTCTCACATCTCGCCAGCTCCGGAGGGCGACTCTGCATCGGCCCCCTCCATTAATGTAGGTACCGGAGCGCAATCATGTGCTAGTGGTGACTTGTGCAACTCCGCGCATGTTGACGAGAAGGCCGCTCCACGGCTCGCCTGTGTTGAAGATACGCGGCGTGCTTGGTGGAGGGGCCGCCGGGCGCACAGCGCCCGGTGAGGCCTGTGAGCGCAGCGAACGGGCCGAAGGTTCCACCCCGGCCCAGGACGCTGCCCCGAAGCTCGACGTCACTCCATCGCCACCGCCAGGCGTCGTACTCCAATCGTGAGAGATTCATGAGTCTCCCTTGAGCGATCCTCAAGGCCTCCCTGCTATCCTCATCTCGCCAGCGTTGCGCACCATCCTTGGCTGGATGTCCTTTCTCGTAGGTAATTGGGAGACTCCTGACTCATGCGAGCGGAAGCACCGCATCGCGCCCGCGACCGTGGCGCGATCATCTTCCTCATCGCTGCATGCCTGCTGGCTGCGGTGCTCCGGGCCGGGCCTCAGGCCGGTCATGATGCCTCACTCGACCTGCATCAGCAGCCCCAAGCACTGGCCACCGCCATCGGCCTCACGCCCGCCCCATCCTCCGACTCTGCACTGGGCACCTGGGTCTTCGCTCTCATCTATGCCGCCCGCTACCAGGTCGAGGCCTTCATCTCGCCGGGCCTTACGGCCCTCGACTTCTGTGCCCGCTTCTTCACCGACCCCGCGGCCTTCTGCACACTCGCACACGCGGCGGCCGTGGCCGCCGGAGTGCTGTCGGTTCTTCTCGTCTATCTCATCGGCACCCGCCTCATCGATCACTGGGTTGGCGTCGCGGGTGCCTTCGCCGTCGCGCTGCATCCGGCCGCCGTCGCCCTCAGTCACCGCCTCGACTCCGGCATCTTCGCCCTCACCTTCCTCCTTCTGGGTGTGCTCGTGGCACTTCCGTGGAGGCGCGAGCAGCGGCACCCCGGGGTCGTCGCCATCGCCCTCGGTCTGTCGTTGGGCTTTGCAACGGACGCCCTCCCTCTCGTCGCGGCTCTTGCCCTCGTGGGCGCCGTTGCACTGATCGTGCACGAGGCTCTCGCCCGGGGCAGCTTTCCGGCCGTGCCTGCCGGCGCTCTCGCGCTCGTGTCCTTCCTCATCGGTGCCGCGGTCGTCATCCCGCCTGAGCCTACCGCCCTCGCCCGGCAGGCCTCTGCCGCTCTCGTCCCGCTGCTGCTGGCCGCTGCCCTCTGTGGCGCCATGGTCTATCTTTTGCGATATCTCCGGGACGCCCTCCCGGCCAATGCCTGGTCGGCGGCCCTGCTTAGCGCCGCACTGGTCTTCGCCGCAGGTGCAGCCGATGGCCCGCCCGCGCCTCGCTCTCCGGCGCCCACGCCGGCCGCCGTCGCCTCCCAGTGGTTGGCCGACAACCTGCCCGACCGCAGCACAGTCGTCGTTCACCCCGCCCTCCACGATGACATTGCCCTTGCACGCAGCCCTCGCAGTTGGCGTCGCGAGCTGCGGTCGGACCTGCCCCTCCGCCGTCACTCACGCGTCTACGCCGCCGTCGCACTTCATGCCGCCCTCGCCACGCGCGGCCCTGCCTGGGACGTCATACTCGCCCCCACCGCCCATCGCTGCGCCCTGCTTGACGAGGTTGAGGCCGCGCCGCGCTCCCCGGCGGTCTTCGTGGTCGTCCCCGCCGACATGGACCTCGGGGCTGATCAGCGGCCTGCCGGAGCGTCCCGCTCCTTCTGGCTCGTCGCCAAGTTCAGGGGCGCTGGCCCGCACAGTCCCGGCGTGGCAATCTGGGCTCCCCGCTCAGCGGACACTCAGACGCCCACCCACGTCCGCTGGATTCGCGGCACCGACGGCCGCCTCGCCCTCCGGCGGACCGGTCTCGTCGGCTGAGCACCCGGTCACCACATGCCCTCCCGCAACCCGCCCCGTGCGCCCACGAGTGGTGTTTAGTTGCGTAAGTCAGCGGATATCGACGACGAGCGCGGTCGGGGAGCTTGGTGGTTGTGAAGATGCGCCGGAGTTGGGTGGAGGGGCCGCCGGGCGGGCAGCGCCCGGTGAGGCCTCTCAGCGCAGCGAAGAGGCCGAAGATTCCGCCCCGGCCCATCGACGCTGCCCTCGCCGTCAGTCGTTACCTCGCCGCTCGTAGCTCGCCGCTCGTAGCTCGTCGCTCGTCGCTTGCAGCTCCCAGCTTGTTGCTTGCACCTTGTAGCTTGTTGCTTGTAGCTTGCAGCTTGCAGCTTGCAGCTTGTTGCTTGCAGCTTGTTGCTTGCAGCTTGTACCTGATACATACCTGCCGTCCAGTACATGCCAAAGGCCACGCCTTTTTCCCGGCGCGGCCTTTGGCATGCCTGCAGTGACGGCAGCCCTACTCCGCTCCCACGATCCTCAGGTAGGCGTGCCACAGCTCCACGTAGAATCGCAGCACCCGTTCCCGATCCGGGCTGTCCTGCAGCTCCGCGCTGCACCACCCCTCATACCCATCCTCGTGAAGCAGTCCCAGAAGCTCCAGGTAGGGGAAGTCCGGATCCGCCAGGTCGTGGACGTGCGCGTGCCCCACGCGCTCTGCCGCCGCCCTGTACGATCCCTCTATCGAGCCCTCCTCGTCCACGTCGTAGGCGTTGTTGCAGTTGTAGATCAGGCATATGCCCTCACCGTCCCCCGCCAGCTCCATCAGGCGATTGCACACGTCCGGAGTCGTGAAGTCGCCGTGCATCTCGAATCTCACCTGCACGCCCTGCCCCGCGGCGTACTCGGACAGCCCTGCCAGCGCCTCCCCGATCTGCGCGATCGTGTCCTCGGCCGGCACGCCGTCGTCCACGTGCAGTCTGTTTCCATAGACCTTCACTCCACCTGTGCCGAGGTCCGCACACAGGTCCAGGTGCTTGCGCGTTCGCTCGATGTTCGCCTCCAGCTCATCTCGGTCCATCGAATCAAAGGCGCACCCACTGCTCAGACCCGCGATCGCCACACCCGCCGTCTCGCACTTCTCGCGGACCGCCTTCCGCTGCGCCCCCGTCATCTCCACCTCAACGCCATGGGCGTGGTCGCGATCGGTTCGGAATTCCACTCCCTCAAAGCCCAGCAGCACGCACTTCTCCAGCAGCGTGTCCAGGTCCCACTCCGCCGCCATGTTGTAGGTCAGCAGCCCCAGCTTCATCCGCCGGCCTCCTTCAGCGCCCGCCGCGCCTCCGCGGCGGATCCGATTTGCTCTTGCTCCGTGCATTCCTCGGCTTCCCGGCTCGGCCCCGCACACCTGCCTTGCCCACCTCATTCGCCCTCCTCCAGCACCTCTACCACCGCCTCGGCCACCCGCTCGGCCGAGATCCCCGGCATGCACGCCCCTTCGTGCGGACACTCCGCCCGCGTGCGGATGTAGCACGGCCCGCACGTCATCTCCGTCACGACCTTCCGCCCGCGCCCGAAGATCGCCACCTCCGCCGGCGGCGTCGGCCCGAATACCCCCACCACCGGCGTCCCCATCGCCACTGCCGCGTGCAGTGGAAAAGCATCCGCGCTGACCACCAGGTCGCAGAGCGACAGCAGCGCACAGAACTCCCGGATGCTGTGTCCGCACCCCGTGTCCAGCACCGTCTCTCCAAGCTCCGAGGCCAGCCCCCGGTTCGTCTCCCGCTCCGCCGGTCCCCCCACCAGCAGCAGCCGCGCCCCTGTGCGCCCTTCCAGCAGACGCGCCAGCTCGGCGAACCGCTGCGGCGGCCAATCCTTCGTCTCGAACCGCGCCGTGTCCCCCCCGGTCGCCAGCGCGATCACCGTCTCCGTCGGCGGCTCCACTCCCAGCTCTTCCAGCACACCCCGCGCGTGCGCCAGCTCCGCATCGGTCACGCGCAGGATGTACTCCTCACCCTCGTAGGGCACACCCACGAGGTCAAAGCACAGCTCCGCAAGCGTCTTCGTATTCTCCTCGAACCTGACACGGTCCGAGACGCTCAGCGAGAAGTACCCCAGCGACGCCTCGCCCAGCGGACGCAGACGCCCGCTCTCGTGGACTCCGTACCCCAGGTGCTCCTCAGCGGGCACCTCCTGCGCCAGCGCCGCCTCCGCCGCATCCGCCTCCAGGCTCACCACCAGATCGAAATGCCGCGCCGCCAGCAGCGGCACGGCCTCCCACGAGTACTCGATCACCTCGTCCACCAGCGGATTCGTCTCCAGCAGCGGCGCCGCAGCGCTGCTGCTCAGCCATGCGATCCACGGATCATCGAACCGCTTTCGCAGCGCATGCACAACGGGAGTAGACTTGACGATGTTCCCCAGTTGATGCACTCTTACCACCAGCACCTGCGGCCCCATCGGCTCGTAGTGCTCGCAGTCGGCGCACTCGCAGTCATACGGGCACGGCTTGTAGCCCGTGAAGAGCCTGCAGTCGTATCGATACGGCTCGGCCATCTTCACCGCCTCGGCATCTCCCGCTCACGCCACGGAGGCGCGGAAGTGTCGGAGAGAATCCTGATCGTCCGAATGTCCGCCATGGGTGACGTCGTTCAGAGCACCCCCGTCGCCCGCGGCCTCAAGGCCGCCATGCCCGACTGTCACCTCACCTGGCTGGTCCAGCGTCCCTTCGCCCCCCTTCTCGAGCACAATCCTCACATCGACGAGACTCTCGACATTCCCATGCGTCCCACCCTTGTCGAGATCGTCATGGCCTGGCGGCAACTGAAGGCTCGCGACTTCACCATCACCATCGACCTCCAGTGCCTCCTCAAGAGCGCCATCGCCACCTGGGCCAGCGGCGCGCCCCGCCGCATCGGCAAGCAGGAGGCCCGAGAGGCCGCCCTCTTCGCCTACAACGAGCTCTCCCCGGAGCGCTGGGACCAGCAGTACATCTCTCAGCGCTACCTTGAACAGTGCCAGGCCCTCGGAGTCTCCCGCGACGACTTCGTCCCTGAGCTCTTCCTCACTGAGGATGACTTCGGGCCCGTCGATCGGCTCTGGGAGGAGCAGACCCTCGCCGATCACCGTCCGGTTGTCGTCATGATCCCCTTCTCGGCAGAGCCTCGCCGTGAGTGGCCCGAGCAGTACTTCATCGAGCTCGCTGACAGCCTCACCAGCCGCCTCGGCGCCCGCATCATCATCCCGGGCACCGAGCGCGAACGTGACCGCGCCCGGGCCCTCGCCGGCCGCATGGCCCGTCCGCCCATCGTATTCGCCGGCCGCACCTCCGTCAGGGAGGCGGCCGCTCTGCTCCAGCGCGCCGATCTCGTCATCGGCGGCGACAGCGGCCTCACGCACATGGCCTACGCCGTCGGCACGCCCGTCGTGTGCATCATCGGGCCCAGCCCCATCCGCAACGGCCCCAAGGGTCCTCTGGCCCGGAGCATCTACATCGACGATCTGCCCTGCCGGCCCTGCCGCCCCCATCAGCGCTGCGATCACCGCCGCTGCATGCTCGAGGTCACCCCGGCCATGGTCCTCGCTGCCGTCGAGGATCTCGCCTCCTCCACCGGCATTCCCTGACCACCGCCCCAGTCCGCGTTATTCGCGTAGGTCGGCCTGCGCCTGACGGCGTCTGTCAGGCGCAGGTGAGAGCGCGCCGCGGCGCGCTCTCAGCTTCCAGCCCGACACCCATTGAAGGTCGCACACTCCCGCGAGCATCCATCCGCGACAGGGCCGTTTGCCGTTCGCCCTCACGCAACGGCATGGGACGGCGTGGAGCGTTCGCCTCCCACTCCTTCCAGCCGGTCACTCCAGGCTCAGTGTCCTCTCTGCCACGCCGCCCTTCTGCGCCTGTGCCCGAATCGCGATCTCCTTGCCCGCGGGCGCCCGCACGAACCACTCCAGCTCTCCTGATCGCTGGTGAGCTGCCAACTGTCCGATCTCGTGGTGCTCCCCCCGCGACAGCACCTCCACGCCATCACCTGCCACCAGCTCCACCGTCACCGGCTCCAGCGATCGCAGCACCTTGCCGAGCTCGGAGATGTTCGTCGCGAGGTCCCCGTCATTCATCACCCGCGCCCGCACCCGGTATATCCCGTCACCGACCGCCTCGGCACACGCGTCCGAGATCACCATCCGCGGATGCTGTGCCGCATACTCAATCATGAAGCGCGCCGATCCCGGCGCTATCCGCTCCCTCAGCTCCGCGAACGAGGGGTTGATCATCCAGTGCTTCTTCCACCCCCCGATCTCGACGCGCCCGAGCTGCGGATGGTCGAACTCGTGCCAGTCTACGAACATCTCCTGGTCCGGATGCTCGTCGTGGTAGCGAATCGCGTCGTGCAGGAACACGTGCCGCTGATCTGAGGCGGCTGCGAAGAAGTCCTCCGTCGTCACCCCGGCCGCGTTGTAGACGTTCCCCTGCTCGATCTCGAAGTGGAAGAGCCCCATGTGCTCGTAGCCCCAGTCCGCGGAGTGCCCCTTCAGCGCAATCGGCGGCTGATCCGCAGAACGGTAGTCGATCGTCGGAAGCAGCGTCAGCCCCGTCAGCTCCGCCGCCCGACCGCCCAGCCGCTCGAAGACCTTCCGATCCGCGGCGTTCATGTCCTCCAGCGCGCCCGTGCTCGGTGGCATCAGTACCGCGCTCGACCCGCAGTGAAAGCCCACCACACCGAAGATGTTGGGGTGCGAGTACACGAAGTCCGCCAGCGCCCGCATCTCTGGCTCCGAGAACGGGTAGTCACCCGCCCCGCCCTGCTCGTGCTCCTGGTGCCAGTTGGCCGGCCAGTTGCGATTGAAGTCATGCGACCGCGCGCACCACCGGAACTCCCCGCCGTCCCACTCGGCGATCAGCCCCTCGGGATAGACCCGGTAGAACGGCCCCTCCTCATCCCCCGGCTCGCGCGGCACCAGCACCCGCTCGTCCTCCTCTGAGACCTTCATGTCCCCATCGGGGCGCTCAATCCGCATGTCAAGGATGGCGCCGTCCCTGTCCACGTCCGCCTGATACAGGCAGTTCGGCTCCCGGCGCTCCTCAATGCGGCTGCGTATCTCGCCGCCGGTGGTCAGAGCGAACTCCGCACCGTCCGGGTTCAGTCGAGGGATGATGTAGAACACCACCTCCCTCAGCAGCTCGCCGGTGTCGATCTCTTCGCCCGTTCCATTGACCAGCTCGTGTACGAGCTGCAGCGACGAGGTCGTCCCCGCCAGCTCCTTCGCATGGATGTTGGCGTGCACCAGGAACCCAGGCCGCTTATCACTCCCACCGCCGGCCTGGTCTGTCACCTCCAGCATCCACACGTCCCGCCCCTCCGGCGTCTTGCCCAGCGACTCCAGCCTGCACAGCTCACTGTGCTCGGCCTCCGCTCTTCTCAGGTACTCCGTCAGCTCATCGTATGTGTACCAGTGGTCGTAATCCGGCGCCGTCACTTCGCTCATTGCAGCCCTCCCCTACGCCTGTGTCCAGCGCCATCCGCTTCGCCACCGCCGCGCCCCAACCCTCCTGCGTCCGCGTCATCACGCCCGCCGTCGTCGTCTCGTCGCCCTATTGCAGCCCCCGAACCTCTCCGGCCCCTCTCATGTTACCTACCGCCCGCCTGGCCCGCCCTGCCGTTCCCATCTGTCGTTCCGTGGCACGGACACTCCTGTCCGTGCGCCGTTGGCTCCTATCGACCTCCGTGGACGGCGGCGTGCCCACGCCGCCCGCCGTT
>JAYENL010000128.1:0-21827 GCA_034722055.1 Armatimonadota bacterium | reverse complement strand
TGCCCGCTTGCTGTCCATGTGCTCGGCGATGCCCTTTGCCACCTCAATGGCGTCATCGCCGAGCGCGATCTTCCCCCCCGTCAGGTCCTCCAGGCCCTCTGTGAGCAGCTCCACCACCTCCGGCGAGCCCGAGATGTTCGGCGTCGGTGAGACGTGCGTGTAGAGCCCCAGCGCCAGCGCCCCCAACGCATCGATGGTCGCCTTCTGCTCCATGTACTCCGGCGCCGTCACCGCCACCGGCACATCACACGTGTCAACGCCCAGCGCATCTGCCACCGCTCCCACCAGGAGCGCCAGCCGCCCGCAGTCCGTGCAGGTCCCGAAGCTCAGCACCGGCGGCATGCCCAGCGTCTCGCAGACCCCCCGCAGCCCGTCGCCGGCCAGCTCCTGCGCCTCCAGCGAGTTCAGCCCGGCCACCTGCGTCGCGCCATTGCCACAGCCAGCAGACAGCACCAGGATGTCGCGCTTTATCAGCTCCTCAGCCACCGCCACCGTCAGGCTGTCTTGCGGCCCGTTCCTAAGCGTCGTGCAGCTCACCAGCGCCGCGATCCCCCGGATGTCGCCGGCCTTGATGGCCTCCAGCAGCGGATCCAGCGTCCCGCCAAGCGCCTCCAGGCAAGCCTCCGTTGAGAAGCCTGTCAGGATCTCCTGCACCTGGCTGACCGCGTGCTGCTCCTTCCCCTGCCGCTCCGTGAAGTTCTCGATGGCGATGTCGATGATCCGCAGCGCCTGTCTCTCAACCTGCTCGGGCACGTAATCCACACGCTCGTGCGTCCCCGGCACACCGATGATGTCTGAGACCGCTACCAGCTTCGTCCCGTAATGGCCCGCAATCTCGCCCAGCGAGGGCACCGAGCAGTTCATGTCCATCGCGAACACGTCCACCCCACCTGTCGCGATGGCGTACTCCTCGCAGATCCAGTTCCCGGTCATCCCCATGAAGACGTCGCTCTCCTCCAGTCGCTGCATCATCTCCTGCCCGGTCTCAATCGAGCCCACGATGCGCAGGCCCTTCGCCCCGGCCTCTCGCGCCCGCTGCTGTACCTCCTCGGACTCGGCCGCCTTCACCAGCGCGAAGCCCATGAACGGCTCGTGACCGTTCGGCAGGATATTCACGTAGTCCGGGTCAAGGATCCCCAGGTCCACGTGCGCCACGTGCGGAGTCGGCGTGCCGAACAGCGCGTCCTGGCCCATCTCCAGCGGCACCTGCACTCCGTAGAAGGTCGCGATACCCATCCGCAGCGCGGCCTTCGCCAGCGAGATGTAGTCTCCGTCTATATTTGTCATGCTCCGGGTCGTGGCATCCAGCAGCTCGTTCAGCGGGCCTCCAGGGAAGATCCCAAGCTCCCGCCAGACCTCCTTGCGGCCCTCTGGCGCCAGCGCCTCCACCCACATGGACTCCTCCTCGCTGCCCTGCGACAGTGAATCCAGAATGCCCTGCCCCACCGCGACGGCGCGCGTGCTGACATCCGCCTCGTCGATGTCAAGCACTTCGGCCAGCATATCCAGCTTGGCCTCGTCCACGATCTCGAACGGCGTCTCCCCATTCCCCGTGGCCGTCAGCGTCTTCGCCACCTCTCGGGTGTGATGGCTGTACGCCGACAGCCCCATGATGTTCAAGTGCAGCATGTTGCGCATGACCATCCCGGCGGCATCGATGCCGCACACCCCGCGCGGCGCATTCGGCTTGATCTGACACGGGCCCTGGCTGCACAGCGAGCACCGCAACCCCTGCTCGCAGAACGGACATCGCCTTCCCTGCGCATCGAATCGATCGTTGACGTTCGTTGCACCATCTCCCGCCATTACTGCGTACTGCTCGTTCACTGACGCATGTTGACTGACTGGATCTGGCATCTCATTCCGCTCCTCCACGATGATAGGTACACCACCCCGGGCACGACGCTCGGTCGCTTGTCACATACTCCTGGCGGTCCGCTGCCCCAACACGTTCCCCTTGTCCAGGCTGTCAATCGTTCAGTCCGCCGATAGGTCCCCGTTTGGAACGCAGGGCACCTCCCGGGATTCCGTCTTGGCACAGTCTGTGAGCCCGTCGATCTCCGCCAGGCTCGTCCCTCGCAGCCCCTCCTCCAGCTCCTCCTGGATGCGCACCCATGTCGGCCGAAGCGGGCAGCTCTCGGCTCTCTCGCACACGTCCAACCCCATCACGCACCGATTTACCTCAAAGGGGCCCTGCACTGCCATCACGACCTCCAGCAGATCGATCTCCTCCGGTTCCCGCGCCAGCCGGAAGCCGCCTCCGGGACCTCGCTTGCTGGTAACGATCCCACCATCACGCAGCGACTGCATGATCTTATGCATGAAGTCCACGGTCGTGTCCGCCGCATCCGCAAGCTCCTCGGCGCTTGCAACTTCATCGTCTCCGCGCGCCACCATGTGAAGCAGCGCCCGCAGTCCGTAGCCCGTGTTCCGCCTGATCAGCTCCATGATATTCTGGACTAATATACTCCACTATCTTCCCTCTGTCAAGCTATCCTCGATGCCCCGCCGGCGCCGCCGCCCGATGCTCTCCAGGCCGTCCCGCCCCACCACCTCGCCCGTCACTCATTGCCTTCCGGGTCACCGTGTGGTATAAGGTGTCACGACTCCCGATGGCGCGAGTGACGAGCCAACTGTGTGAACGCCTGACCAGCGAGGCTCCATCGTTCAGTGGCAGTGCATGCTGACGGACAGGAGATCGTCCAGGTTATCGGCACCGCATCACCGCCCGCGGAGGAGGAAGTGGCCGCGCTGACCGCGGTGCTCCGCTCCTGGGCCTACGAGGTCCGGGTCCTGGCGCCGCTCCACAGGCGGTTCCGTCGCAGGCTCTCGGCCGCCGGGGTGCCGTCCCAGCAGGCCCCGGAACCCTCCGGAACCTCCATCCGTGCCCGGTGGACCGATGCCCGCACCCTGGCCGAGTCCCTCCGCGCCGAATCACCCATGCTCATGCACGCCCATGGCTTCCGCCCCGCCCTCGGAGCCATTCTGGCCGCCCGGGCACTCCCCCGCCCCACCCCTGTGGTCTGCTCACCGCACTTCCTCCCGCATCTGCTGCGCGATGATCCCCGCGTCGGCCTGCGCAAGCAGGCCTATCGCTGGATCCTCCGACGGTGCGACGCCCTGGTCGTGCCCACTGAGACGCAGCAGGCCCAGCTCTCCGTCATTGACGAAGCCGCTGCCGACCGCGCCGAGATCGTGCCCTACGGGATCTCTCGCGCTGGCCCGGCGGACTCGCTGGACCTCGGCCAGCGCCGACAGCTCCTGGGGATGACCTCCGCCGCCGCGATTGTCGGCTGTGTCGCGGACTCAACGGCCTTCGCTCAGGTAGTGAGCTTCCTTGACGCCGCCGCACATGTCTGCATGGAGTATCCCAGTCTGGAGTTCGTGCTCATCGGCTCCGACGTTGACCGCGCCCGCTATCATGACCTCGCCCATGAACGCGGCCTGATGGGAGCCACTGCCTTCGTGAATCCCGGCGAGCGCTTCAACGCCGCCATCTCCGCCCTCAACGTGCTCGTGATCCCTCAGCCGGGCTGGCCTTCGGGCATGCTGGCACTCCAGGCGCTCTCCCACGGCGTCGGCGTCGTCGCCCTCGAGGATGGTGAGGTGCATGAGATGCTGCCTGATGCGCCTGAGGTCACCATCGCCCCTGCGGATGGCGCCGCTGCGCTCGGCGAGGGGATCATCTGCCAGCTCCAGGCCACCGCAGCACGCATGGAGCCGGGCGGCGAGACCGTCGGGACCCCGGAGGGCTCGCCCTTCCTGGTGTCCAGGGACTTCTACGACCTCGGGGAGAGCTGGGCCACGCCCACGCACGGCTCTCGGCAGCAAGACGCCCAGCGCCCCGATCCCACCCGCGCCTTCGACGCTACCAGCGCCGCTCGGGCTCTCATCGCCGTCTATCACGATCTGCTCGACGGCGCCTGACCCCTGACGCCTCAGTCCAGTGCTGAGCGATACACGGCCCGCACATCGTTCGCCCTCAGCGGACGATGATAGCTTCGTTCCAGGCGGTCCATGTTCGTCGCACGCACGAGTGCGTCGAGATCGCCTTCATCCGCGCCGAGGTCCCGCAGGGTGACGTCCACGCCGATCTCGGCCGTCCACCGCCTCATCCCGGGCACCGCCCGCTCCGCCGCCGACTCCTCACCCAGCATCTCCGCCAGCCGGGACGCCCGCTCGGGATAGGCCCGCGCCAGGTCCTCCAGCACCGTTGGCATCACCGCCGCCAGCGCCAGCCCGTGCACCGCATCCAGCACCGCCGACACCGCCAGCCCGAAGACGTGCAGCCCCGACTGCCCCATGGGCGCCAGCACGCACAATGCCCCCTGCGTCGCCGCCCACGACATTCGCGCCCGCGCCTCCACGTCGTCGGGTCGCGCCAGCACCCTCGGCAGGTGCGCGATCACCGTGCCGATCACATTCTCCGTCAGCATATCAACATAGGGGTGGCGCCTCCCCGCGAACAGGCGCTCGAAGGCGTGCGTCATGGCGTCGAACCCCGTGCTGGCCGTCACTGACGCCGGCATGGTCACCGTCAGCTCCGGGTCGATCACCGCGTACGCCGGTCGAATGAGATCGCTTCGCACCGGCCCCTTCTGCCCCGTCTCGCGGTTGGACAGCACTGCGATGAAGTTCACCTCCGACCCGGTGCCCGCCGTGGTCGGAACCGCAACAATCGGCAGGGGCTCACGCTCGATCTCGCGGCGCTGGCCCCGATACTCGATGGTATACTCCCAGCAGCTCCCGTGGTTGACGGCCATCACGGCCGCGCCCTTCGCCGTGTCCATCGAGCTCCCCCCACCGACCCCGATGACCATGTCGCGTTCCGTCTCACGCGCCGCCTCTCCGGCCGCGTCCACGCTCGCCGCCGTGGGGTTCGGCTCTGCACGATCGTACACCACGGGCTCCACACCGGCCCCTGCCAGTATCCGCTGCACCCGCTCGGTGTGCGGTATCCCCGGGGTCGTCACCACGAGGGCCCTGGTGCCGAGTCCCGCGGCGATCTCCCCAAGCTCTCGCACTCTGCCAAAGCCGTACCGGATGCGCGTTGGCAGGTAGTAATCGAGGTCGTCACAGCCTTCGATGCCCACTGCAGCTCCCTCCCCGGTCTGGTCTCCACGTACGCAGCAGGCGCCCCATCCTCGGACAGGGCGCCTGCAGCCTTCACAGTCCGCTGGGTCTACTCCTCTTTGGCGACTCGCGCCCACGGCGCGAACTGCTCCAGGCAGCACGCCGTTGAGGCCGCCCAGATCCTCGCCAGTTGGCCCATCCACTTCGCGTTCGTCGCCTTCACATCGCTGGGATAGACGGTCACCAGCCGCACGTTGCCCGCGTAGATCGTCGGCTTGCCCCGCACACGGATCACGCGCACTGCCGCGGGGTCGATCTCGCCGTAGGAGATGATGTGGATCAGCCGGGCGTAGATGATCCGGGCACGCTCCGCGGCAGTGAAGCCCGCTGCAGAGGCCCGAATGCGGAAGAACGTCTCCCCGTTGATGCCGATGTCGAATACCTCAGGCGCTTCCCTGGCCGACGTCGTCGGCTTCTCGTCTTCGCCCGCCAGGATCTTCACCTCGTTCTCGGGCTGGGCCATCGCGGCCGGCGCTGCCAGCGTGGAGTACGCCACCAGCCCTGCCACTACCACGAACATCGCGACTGCACTCCTCTTCATCCTCTTTGCCTCCTGGGGTGCCTGCTGCCATCTCCGCTCGGATCCGTCTATTCCTCAAGCACCACCCCACCGAAACGTCGCTGCCGGCGGGAGTAGTCCTCGATCGCCCTGTCCAGATGCTCAGGCTGAAAGGCCGGCCAGTACTCCGCCATCGAGTAGAACTCCGCGTAGGCGATCTGCCACAGCAGGAAGTTGCTCACCCGCAGGTCCCCGCCCGGCCGAATCAGAAGGTCCACCGGCGGCAGTTCCGGCACGTAGAGATGCGCGGCGAATACCTCAGGATCGATGTCATCGACATCGAGCTTGCCGTCCCGCACCTCCTGTGCTAACTTCTTCGCCGCGTCGGTGATCTCCACCTGCCCCCCATAGTTCACGCACAGATTCAGGACCATCCCACTGTTGTCCGCCGTCGCCTCCTCGCTCTGCCGGAGTGCCCGCTGCAGCGGCTCCGGAAGCTCCTGCCGACGCCCGGACACTCGCAGCCGCACATCGCCCTCGCACAGCTCTTCCAGCTCCGCAAGCAGCGCCGTCTCGATCAGCTCCATCAGCGCATCGACCTCGCGCTGGGGACGACTCCAGTTCTCGGTGCTGAACGCGTAAAGGGATACGAACTCCACCCCACGCGCGTTCGCCGCCCGTACGAAGCGCTTCGCCGCGTGTCGTCCCTCGCGATGGCCCTCCACGCGATCCAGGCCCCGCTCCTCTGCCCACCGCCCGTTCCCGTCCATCACCACCGCGACATGTCGCGGAATCTTCAGCTCACCATGCTCTTCTGCCATCCCTCACGCCCCTCACCAACGCAAGCGGCCCGGGACCCGCCTCTGCCCCAGGCCGCAGCACGCCATCAGCCACCAGCCTACGCCCCGTCGCCTCCTGGCGGTCGTCTCACTCGCGCCCCGTCTCCCTTGGCGTTTTCCACTCCCCCGCGATTGTCAGCGTCACACTCCTGCCCGCACCGCCTCGCTCCCGGACCACGAACGCCCGATCGCCTTCGCAACCGCTCTCCTCCGGCCCCACCCGCTCTATCTCGCCGACCTCGTACCCCGCCTCCTTCAGCAGCCGCAGGGCCTCTTCCAGCGGATATCCCGTCGTTTCCGGCCAGGCCCCATTCATATCTCCATGATCTCTTCGATCTTCTGGTCCCCGGCCTCCTCGATCTCCTCGATGTGCTCGTCGGTCAGATCCTGGACCTCCTGCTTGCCGACCCGCACCTCGTCCTCCGAGAGGCCCTCCGCCTTCTCCATCTTGTCGATGCCTTCGTTAGCCGCCCGCCGGATGTTGCGTATCGCCACCCGGCCCTCCTCCATCCGCTTGCTCACCTGCCGCGACAGCTCCTCACGCCGCTCCTCGGTCAGCGACGGGATCTCCAGCCTGATGATGTTCCCGTCGTTCGTCGGCATCAGCCCCAGCTCAGAGGTCATGATCGCCTTCTCTATCGCTGACAGAGCATTCTTGTCCCAGGGCGTGATCCCCAGCAGTCGTGTGTCCAGCACCTGAATCGATGCGATCTGCTTCACGGGCACCCTCGTCCCGTAATACTCCACCTCCAGGTCCTCCACCAGGGCCGGCGAGGCCCGGCCGGTTCGGAACGCCGCCAGATCCTTCTTGACGATCTCCACCGTCTTCTCCATATCGGCCTTCGCTCTCGCTATCAGTCGGTCCATCTCTCATCCCTCCAGCAGCGAGGAGCGCCATGCGCTCACCGAGGTCCCAGCCCTATCTCACGATCGTGCCGATCGGCTCACCCAGCACGGTCCGGACGATATTCCCCGGCACGTTCATGTTGAATACAATAATCGGCAAGTTGTTGTCCTTGGCCAGCGAGATGGCCGTGGCGTCCATGACCTGTAGGTCCCGATTCAGCACCTCCAGGTGCGATACCTCCCGAAGAAGCTTGGCCTCATCGTTGGCGTCGGGGTCCGAATCATAGACCCCGTCCACGTCCGTCGCCTTCATGATCACCTCGGCGCCGATCTCCACCGCCCGCAGCACCCCGGCCGTGTCGCTGGTGAAGTAGGGATTCCCCGTTCCGGCCCCGAAGATAACCACCCGCCCCTTCTCCAGGTGCCGCGTCGCCCGCCGCCTGATGAACGGTTCGGCCACCTCCCGCATCTCAATCGCCGTCTGGGCCCGCGTCACCACCCCCTTCCCCTCCAGCGCGTCCTGCAGGGCGAGGGCGTTGATTACCGTGGCCACCATCCCGGCGTAATCCGCCGCCGCGCGTTCCATCCCCTGCGCCGCCGCCTCGTGACCGCGCCAGATGTTGCCGCCGCCCACGACGATCGCTATCTCCACCCCCGCTTTCCACGCCGCCTTCACCTCGTCCGCGATCCGATACACCGTCGGCCAGTGAATCCCGTAGCCCTCAGCTCCACTGAATGCTCCTCCGCTGAGCTTGAGCAACACCCGCTCGTATTGGGCGGCCTCCTGACCTTTCACCGCCGCCTCCAGGTCTACTCCTCGTCCTCGCCCACCTGGTAGCGGACGAAGCGGGCAACCACCACACGCTCACCGCACTGCGCGATGAGCTCGTTGAGCTTGTCCTCGATCGACAGACTGTCGTCACGGATGAAAGGCTGCTTCAGCAGGCAGACGTCCTCGTAAAACTTCTGGAGCCGGCCCTCCACCATCTTCTCGACGATATGCTCCGGCTTGCCCTCCTCCAGTGCCTGCTTCGTCAGAACCTCGCGCTCTCGCTCCACTACCTCGCACAGCACATCCTCGGGTGCGATCCACTTCGGCGCCAGCGCCGCCACCTGCATCGCCAGGTCGCGGCCGAACTCCCGAAACTCGTCCGTGCGCGCCACGAAGTCCGTCTCACAGCGCAGGTCCACCAGCACCCCGATCTGGTTGCCGGCGTGCACGTAGGAGGCGATGATCCCCTCCTCCGCGGCCTTGCCCTCCCGCGACATGGCCACGTCAATACCCTTCTGGCGCAGCAGGTCCACGGCCTTCTCCATGTCGCCCTCTGCCTCGGTCAGGGCGTTCTTGCAGTCCATGAATCCGGCGCCCGTCTTCTCGCGCAGCTCCTTCACTCTCTGGACATCAACTGACATCTATATCCTCCTGCCGATCCGGTGCAGCGACCCGAGCGGCCACGTGCCACCGCCCGGTGCTACCCAGTACCCTTGCTTTCCTCTCGTCGGCCTCACGTCCGGCGGTGCTATCGTTCGGTCGCGCAGCCTTGCCCCGCCCCTGCAGCACTACTCCTCGTCGATGAGGTCGATGAGCTCCTCCTCCACGAACTGGTCCTCGACCGCGCCCTCGAACTCCTCGCCGGCGGCCGCCACGGCCTCTGCCGCCTGGGCGGCTTCCTCCTCGGCCTCTACCTGGGCCACCAGCTCCTCGTCCAGCTCGATGCCCTGCTGAAGTGCGAGCTGCTCGGCCTGCTCCAGCGTCTCCGCCTCCTCGATGAGCCGTTGCTGGTACTCCAGCTTGCCCTCAACGACCGCGTCTGCCATCAGGTTCGCGAACAGCCGGATGGCGCGGATGGCGTCGTCGTTCCCGGGGACTGGGTAATCGATGGGTTCTGGGTCACAGTTGGTGTCGATCACTGCGATGATCGGGATCTCCAGCTTCGCGGCCTCTGCCACCGCAGTCTCCTCCCGCTTGGTGTCCACCACGAAAACCGCGTCCGGCAGCCCACCCATCTCCTTGATGCCGCCGAGGCTGTGCTCCAGCTTGTCCCGCTCGCGCGAGAGCTTCAGGGCCTCCTTCTTCGTCAGACGCGCCCACTCTCCCCGCTCCTCGGCCGCCTCCAACTCGCGGAGGTAATCGATCCGGCCTCGGATCGTCTGCCAGTTCGTGAGCATGCCGCCCAGCCACCGGTTGGTGACGTACGGCATCCCGGCCCTGTTCGCGGCCTCCTCGACGGACTCCTGGCCCTGTCGCTTGGTGCACACGAACAGGAGCGTACCGCCGTCCACCGCCAGGTCCTGGACGAACTCGTAGGCCTTCTCCACCAGCCGCAGCGTGGCGTGCAGGTCGATAATGTAGATCCCGTTCCGCTCATGGTAGATGAACGGCTTCATCTTCGGGTTCCATCGCCGCGTCTGGTGCCCGAAGTGCACGCCCGCTTCCAGCAGTTCCTTCATCGTCACAAGTGCCACTGCAGTTGCCTCCATTCCACGGCCGCCTCTTCCGGCCGCACGTCTAAGCGCTTCGGCCTCTATCGACGCCGAGCAGCGCCGACGTTAGTACGCAAGATTTGGTGTTCGGCGGCCTCATAGCCTGCCGCACACGCTCGTGCGACGTCTCGGCCCAGACGTGAGATGGGGTCTCTCGTCCGGGACATGCACAATACCACAAGCCCTCCGCCAGGGTCAACCGCCCGCTTCTGCGGCGTGCTCGGACTGCATGTTGCCGCGGGGCGCGCACACAACCCAGGTGAGTACTGGGGCGGCGGCGGACGCTGTTGCCACGCGCAGAGGCGCCCAACCCGCACTATTCGCGTCGGTCGCCCTGCGCCTGACCCCATTCGTCAGACGCAGATGAGAGCCACCCGTTCCCTCTCCTCTGCCGTTACCAGTCGTTCCCTGCCGTTGCCTGCCGTTGTCTGCCTTTATCTGCCGTTCCCTGACGTTGCCTAGCGCTGCACGCGCCCGGTCCCCGGGCCGCCGGCGAGCGTCTCGACCTCCTCAACGGTTGAGAGGTTGAAGTCGCCGTAGATGCTGTGCTTGAGGCAGCTTGCCGCCACCGCGAACTCGATGGCCTCCTGGTCGGACTTGCCTTCCAGCAGCGAGTAGATCAGGCCACCGCAGAAGCTGTCTCCGCCCCCTACTCGGTCCACGATATGGCTCA
This sequence comes from Armatimonadota bacterium, assembly GCA_034722055.1. GTDB lineage: Bacteria > Armatimonadota > Zipacnadia > Zipacnadales > UBA5352 > JAYENL01. Next base: position 11,353 of record JAYENL010000128.1, on the reverse strand, counting down.
CATCGTACTCGTTGGCCTGATACAGCGTCTCGCCGTCGTAGAGCACTCCGCTCCAGAGGTTGCGTGAGGCCGAGATGCTGCTGCGCAGCGTAATGCCGACTCTCTTGATCTTCGGGAAGCGCTCCATGAGCTGCTGGCAGACGCTCTCGTAGGCCGCCGCGTCCAGCTCACCGGCCTCCACGTCCACGCCCTCCGGCCGGATGCCGAAGACCTTATCAGCGTCCTCCTCATTCCCGATCGCGTAGTCCACGTGCTGGACCAGGCCCTCCATGACCTCGCCGGGCTGCTTGCCCCATTTCCAGAGCTTGCTGCGGTAGTTCAGGTCGCAGGAGATGGTCAGGCCCATCTCGGCGGCCGTCTGGACCGCCTCCTCCAGCACCTCCGCGGTCCCCTCGCTGATCGCCGGGGTGATCCCCGTCCAGTGGAACCAGTCCGCCCCCTCGAACGCCGCCTCCCAGTCCACGTCGCCGGGCTGGATCTCCGCCAGCGCCGAGTGCGCCCGGTCGTAGATGACCTTGGAGCCGCGCTGCATCGCACCCATCTCAAGGTAGTATATCCCCAGCCGATCGCCCTGTCGGATGATGTGTGAGGTGTCCACGCCGAACTGCCGAAGGTAGTTCTCACATGCGTCGCCGATCTCGTGCGGCGGCAGTGCCGTCACGAAGCGCACGTCCAGGCCGTAGTTGGCCAGGCTCACTGCCACGTTTGCTTCTCCGCCGCCGTAGATGACGTCGAACGAGCGCGCCTGGATGAACCGCAGGTGATCGGGCGGCGCGAGCCGCAGCATGATCTCTCCATACGTGACAACCGTCGCCATCGTGCACGTACCTCCCTGATCCGCGTGACCTTCGTATCCTGCCTGCTGCCCTTACCTTCGCGCGACGCCGCCGGCATTCCTTCTCCGGCGGCGCCTGGCACGAGCCTGACGGTCTCCGTCTCAGACCTGCTCCAGCCGCTCCACATCCGCGTAGCTGGCCATGATCTGGCCGTAGTAGACGCGATGGAAGTCCCCACCCGCGTAGAACGTGCTGATGATGTCATCGACGAACAGGCCCGGCTCCACGTCGTTCTTTTGCACTACCGCGCATTCGTGCGCGATCAGGCACTCTCCGATCCGCGGAGACTTCACCTGCGCGCTCTCTGTTGCGGTGAAACCGCATTCCCGGAACTTATCGTGGTCCCGCCCGGATTCGGTGCCGCAGAACAGCACCTCATCTGACAGCTCCGCCGGCGGCACGTTGACGGTGAAGTCGCCCGTGGCCTCGATGCATCCGTAGGTGTAGCGCGACGGGCGCACCAACACCGCGCAGATCGGCCGCCGCCACACCACCCCCAGCAGCGCCCACCCGATCGTCATGGCGTTCGGCACGCCCTCCTCGTTCAGCGACGCCAGCAGACAGCCGCCGCTGCCCAGCTTTTCACAGAACAGGTCGAAGTAGTCTGTGAACGCAATCTCCTGCTTCGCCATTGCCACACCTCCTGCTCTCGGCGCCCCGCCAACGTGCGGTCACTGGCAGGGCTTGATCTCGACGCTCCCGTCGGAGTACACCACCGCCACCCGCTTCACCCGCACCGTGCTGCTCCTCAGTCTCTCGGGCTCGAATGGATCCGGCTCGTACTCCGTGATCGACTCTGCCGCCACCGCGGCCACCGCTCGCGGCTTCTCGGCCGGCTGCTGTCCGGGGGCGTCCTGGGCCAGTGACAGCTTCAGACCCACCGCCAGTCCCGCGATGACGAGTATTGCCACAACCAGTGCGATCGACTTGCGCTTTGTCACCGGGCTACCTCCCCTGGCTGCGAACCGTTTGTTGGGCCCGCCTGGGCTTCGCCAGACTGCACTCCCCCTGTCTGCTTCATGTCTTCCCCTTGCGTCAGACATTTCCTGTCGCCAATTGTGGCGCTTCCTCCGAGGACCGACCGGTCCACTCCTGTTCCTGAAGCCACTTTCGACGGCGTCTCCTCCGGCCCAACCCGCGGTTCCGGAAGCCGGTGAGGCCGGCAGTCACCCGCCCCCCCGCTCACAACGCTTGACACCACCCGCCCACGGCCCCTATCATAGCATACAGTGAAGCCATCTCGGTGAGTTAGGATACCTCGGAGGGCTCCAGCACTGGCTGGGGCCGTTCTGGATTCTCGATGTTGCCCGAACATCTTCTTCAACAGGTCGAAAGGCCCGCCCGCTATCTCGGCGGCGAGTGGAACCAGGTCGTCAAGCCCGCCTCGCAGGTCGATCTCCGGGTCGCCCTGTGCTATCCGGACACCTACGAGGTCGGCATGTCTCATGCTGGCCTGCGCATCCTCTACGAGGTCGTGAATCGACGCCAACGCACTGCGGCCGAACGCGTCTTCCTTCCCTGGGTGGATGCCATCTCCCTGATGCGGGATGAAGGCCTGTCGCTTGCCAGCCTGGAGACCGGCACACCGCTCTCGCAATTCGACGTGGTCGGCATCACCCTTCAGCATGAGCTCACCTTCACCAACGTCCTGGAGCTTCTCGACCTCGGCGGCATTCCTGTCCGTACCCGCAGCCGCCAAGGGCCCGATCCCCTGGTCATCGGCGGCGGGCCCTGTGCCTTCAACCCCGAGCCCGTGGCGGACTTCTTCGACGCCCTGGTCATCGGCGACGGTGAGGAGGCACTCGACGACATCCTCGACCTGTTCCTGTCCCTTCCCGACCATCTGCGGCTGCGTCCAGTCCGTTCCGATGACGCGCGGGAGGCGCTTCTGCAGCGGCTTGCCACCATCGAGGGCGTATACGTTCCCTCTGGCTACCGCGTTCGCCGGACCGCTCACGATACGCTCGTGCCTGAGCCTCGCAGCGAGGTCTTCCCTGACCGTGTCACCCGTCGCGTCGCCGAGGACCTGGGCGAGCAGCCCTGGCCGTGCCAGCCCGTGGTCCCACTCACCGAGGCCGTTCACGACCGCGCCGAGATTGAGATCACCCGGGGATGCACTCGCGGCTGCCGCTTCTGCCAGGCGGGCATGATCTACCGCCCCGTCCGCGAGCGCCATCTCGATCAGCTCGTCGAGCAGGCTGAGCGGATCATCGCCACCACCGGCTACGACGAGCTGTCCCTGCTGTCGTTGAACTGCCCCGACTACTCGCAGATCGCCGAGCTCATCGACCGCCTCCACGAGTGCCTCGCAGAGGACCACGTGTCCGTGAGCATGCCGTCGCTCCGCGTGGACACCTTCAGCATCGGCCTCGCCGAGCGCCTGCAGCGCGTCCGCAAGAGCGGGCTGACCCTCGCCCCGGAGGCCGGCTCGCAGCGCTTGCGTGACATCATCAACAAGGACGTCACTCGAGACGACTTGCTCAGCGCCGTTGAGGCCGCCTTCCGCAGTGGCTGGCAGCGTCTCAAGCTCTACTTCATGATCGGCCTGCCGCACGAGACCGATGAGGACGTCGCCGCCATCGGCGACCTCATCGATGAGGTCCTGGCCATCGCTCGCCGCGAGCTGTCGAGGTCGGGATACGGCCGGCTGAAGATCAATGTGAGCGTAAACGCCTTCATTCCCAAGCCGCATACGCCCTTCCAGTGGCTGGGAATGGCCGACCTCCAGACCCTCCGGCGGCGCCGCGACCTGCTCCACGAGCGCGTCACCAACCGTCGCGTCACGCTCTCCGTCAGCGACTTCCGCTCCAGCATGCTGGAGGCCGCCCTCGCCCGCGGCGACCGCGGCCTGTGTTCGGTCGTCGAGCGGGCCTGGCGCGCTGGGGCACGGTTCGACGGCTGGAGCGAGCGGTTCCAGTTCGACCGCTGGCAGCAGGCCTTCGCCGAGCACGCGCGCGATCTGCTGCAGGAGGCCCAACGCCTCCTCCCCGTGAACGCCGAGCTGCCCTGGGACGTCATTGACTCTGGGATCACGAAGCAGTTCCTGCGCCGGGAGTTGGAGCGTGCCCGCGCTGGCGAGCGGACGCCCGACTGCCGCGCTGAGCGATGTCACAACTGCGGTATGACCGCCCTCGTCCCCGAGTGTCCACCGGTTCGCTGGCAGCCGGTCCGGGAGGAGGCGGTCCGCTGAGTGCAGCCTCCCACTCGCCATTTCGCCATCATCGCCTTCAGGAAGGCCGGCAGAATGCGCTTCCTGTCGCATCTCGACCTGGCCGGCGTCATCGAGCGCGCCGTCCGCCGCGCAGGCCTGCCCGTCAAGTACTCCGAGGGATACAATCCGTCCCCGCAGATCGGCTACGCCAGCGCTCTGCCGGTGGGAACCGCCGGGGAGCGCGAGCTGGCTCAGATCGAGCTGGAGCGGACCGTCCCCGCCGACGAGTTGCTGCGGCGTCTCTCAAAGCAGCTCCCCGACGAGCTCGCGGTTGTCGAGGCCGATGTGGTCTCGGGGCAGAAGAAGAGGCACGTCTCGGGCAGGGAGCGCGCCCACTACGACATCGAGCTTCATCCGCAGGCCGTTGACTCCCAGCTTCTGGAGCGCGCGGTCGCTCGCGTCATGGACGACGCAGGAACTCTGGTCATCGTCCGCGAAACAAAGTCTCGAATTCGGGAGATCGACATCAGGCCCGGAATCTTCGAGGTGGATGTGCTCACACCCGGCCATGACGATGCCGGGGCGCGGCTGCGCATGACCCTTGCGCTGCAGCAGCAGAGCCTCGTCAAGCCCTCTGAGGTGCTTGAGGTCATCGAGCGCGCGCTGGCCGATGTCACCGGCCGTGAGCACGCCCTCCAGGTTCGACAGATCACGCGGCTTGCCATCTCCTGACGTCCGTCCCGGGGGAGAATGAGCTTTCTGGACGGGAGTGGGAGCGTCCCGCGCCGTCCACGGACTGCATCGTCCGAGCACTAACGCTTTCAGTGCCGGCGCCATCGGAGCCGTCCCATGCGCGGGGGCCTCTTCGAGGGCAGCGCCCGCTCCATGGCGGTCGTCCTTGGCGCGCCGGCAGAGGAAGAGAGGAGTCGCATGTCAAACAGAATAATTGCTAACGTCAGTAACAGGCAAACTCGTGTCGCCATCATGGAGGAGGACCGGCTCGCCGAGCTCATGGTGGAGCGAGGCGAACGGGTCGTCGGCAACGTCTACAAGTGCCGCGTTGAGAATGTCGTTCGCGGCCTCGACGCCGCCTTCGTGGAGTGTGGTCTCGACAAGAACGTCTTCCTGCACGTCTCCGACGCTGTCACCGAAGAGCCGTCGCGCCACGCCATGCGCAAGAAGATGAGCTCCTTCCCGCCCATCGGGAAGGTGGTCAGCGAGGGCCAGGAGTTCCTCATCCAGATCGTCAAGGGCCCGCTTGAGGACAAGGGAGCGCGTGGCACCCGGAGGCTCTCCCTGCCCGGCCGTTACCTCGTGCTGATGACCGACAGCTCCGAGAAGGTCGGCGTTTCAAAGAAGATCGAGGATGAGGGGGAGCGCCGCAGGCTGCGCGGCCTCGGCCACGAGGTCTGCCCCGACGAGTTCGGCATCATCGTCCGCACCCGCGCCCAGGGCGCCACCAAGGAGGACCTCGAGGCCGACGTCCGCTTCCTCACCAAGCTCTGGCAGACCATCCAGGGACGTACGCAGCAGGCCAAGGCCCCGGCACTGATCCACGAGGACCTCAGCCTCGTCCTCGAGGTCCTCCGCGATGTCTTCTCTGCCGAGGTCGATGAGTTCATCATCGATGACAAGGTCACCTACGATAAGGTCCTGAACCTCCTCCACAACGTCGCCCCCGACCTTCGCGATCGCGTCGAGCTTTATCGCCAGGATGAGCCCATCTTCGCCCACTACGGCGTCGAGCCCCAGATCGAGCAGGCTGTTCAGCCAAAAGTCTGGCTCCCTCACGGCGGCTGGATCAACATCGAGCAGACCGAGGCCCTCACCACCATCGACGTCAACACCGGCAAGTTCACCGGCCGCAGCCTTGAGGACACGGTGCTCCACACCAACCTGGAGGCTGCTGAGGAGGTCGCCAATCAGCTCAAGCTCCGCGACATCGGTGGAATCATCGTCATCGACTTCATCGACATGGATAAGACCGAGCACCGCAAGCGCGTTACCTCCGCCCTCCGCCAGGCCTTCGAGCGCGACCGCATGAAGACCCGCATCATGCACATCACGCGCCTCGGGCTGGTCGAGATGACCCGCAAACGCACGTCCGAGAACCTCAGCCAGATACTCCAGACAGTCTGCCCGTGCTGCAGCGGTACCGGCAGAATCTTGTCCCCCGAGACCGTCGCCGCCAGCATTGAGCGCGAGGTCAAGCGTCAGCACCGACAGGATGACAGCGATCTCTTCCACGTCATCGCCTCCCCTGAGGTCATCATGGAGTTTATCGGCCCCTTCGGAGAGTTCGCCGATGAGCTCGAGGAGCAGCTCAACGTCGAGGTCTACGCCCGCGCTGACCGGAGTATCAACCCCGAGCACTTCGAGGTCATCCCCCTGGAGTCTCACCGCAGGCTCCAACGCGTCCAGCGCAGGCGTAGCGGCCAGAAGGTCGAGCTCCAGCCCGAGGACATCCTCCGCGTGCCCGAGATGGGGCTTGTCGGGTATGTCGATGGTCTGGTAGTCTATGTCCCGGAGCTGTCGCCCGAGACCGACAAGCCAGTGAAGGTCCGGCTGACCAAGGTCGCCAACTCCTACGCTCGGGCCACGCCGGTCGGCCGCGAGGGGTAGGCTCACGAAGAGAGTGCTCAGTGGCACAAGCTCGCGTGTAATCCTGCCCCCACAGCAATACCCTTGCTCCCGCCATGAAGGGACCGCCGCGAGCGTGGCGAGCGGTGTGAGCTCGCGAGCGAAGCGGTTGACCTCACAGGTTCCACCCCGGCCCATGCCACTCCGCCGGGCGCAATATCAGGCAACAGCACACGCGGCTTCTCGATCAGGCGCTCTCCGACACGGGAGAACAGGGGAATCATCATGGGGCCACCGCTATCGCGGCCATCGCTGCCGTATGAGCGTCTCACCACCGCCAGGGCGTGGCGCATCGTCGTCTACGCTCTTGCCGCGGTTCTGATTCTCCTGCTTGCCGGCTTCGCCGTCCAACTGGCGCAGCCGCCCGACCGACACGCCAGCATCCGCGTCGAGACCCTCCCGGGCCTCAGCAATGCAGAGGACTCCCGCATCGAGAGAGTCAGGTGGGACGCTCAGACCGGCCGCACCGCCATCGACGTCTGGCAGCCCGACGGCACACTGAGGCGATACTACGTAACCGAGGGCGAACGCGGCATCGAGCTGTCGGGGGGCGAGGAGGCGTCGCCTGAGAGCCCCTGAGGCGACATGGCAACCGACTGGAAGTTGAATGCGGATGTCACTTCTTGCCGCGCTGCTTCTTCTTCCGCGCGGCCCGCTTTTTTCGCCGCTCTATGTATTCCACGACCGTCAGCGACAGGTAGCCCATGAGTGCCGCACCGCCGCCAACCAGGCCCAGAGCCACCGCCACCAGCACGGCCGGTCGATCGAACAACACCCCACCGGTGCGCTGCATCACGAATACTAAGGCCACGAAGCCGCCCGCCAACCCGATCACGACGCCGACGAAGCCCAGTACCAGCTTTCCCGCCTCTGACATCGGCGAGCGATGCCTCCTCTTGCAACTGTCGGGGAGATCCAGGCGCAGTCACGATTTCCCCGCTGGCCGCCCGCGCACCTGCCCTGCCGCAGAAGACCTACTCGCGGCGGTGCCTCCGGCCCAAAGCAACGCCAAGGTCGCGGCCCAATCCGTCGGACCGAATCCGGCCGCACCGGCCCTTCCCGAGTGATTCATATGATCGACGAGCGCAGCACGCTTCAGTCAGTGGCCGGCCTCCACGGCTTCATCCTCGCGTGGCAGACGGCCGATGGCGTTCTGCAGGCTGACTACGACTACGGGGTCATGATCGACGAGGCCCCGACCACCGACGGCGTTGCGCGCCTCACCTGCACCATCGTGGCAGACAGCGACGCCGAGGCCCTCCTCGAGCTCAGCGCGCTGCGCGACATTCGCGCCACCCTCAACGGTCAGGTCGTCGCAGGCGGCTGCCCCCGCATTGAGCCCTTCGGCAACGCCCACCCGGTGACCCTCCGCGCGGGACAGAACCGCCTGAAGCTGCAGATCACCCCCGGCCAGATCAATCCTCGCCTCTCCGCCCGGCTCATCGCGCCCGATCGCTTGCCGCTGGACGTCGTCAGCGAGGTCCGCCCACACTGGCGGGGCGTCACCGAGCAGCTCCGCGTGCCCCTGCCGGAGGGGGCCGACGTCTCGCTGTGGCACCAGTGGAATAACCTGACGAACCGCACGCCACGCATGCGCCTGGCCGAGGAGAGCAACGAGGCGTGGCGCCGCTGGCATGATCTCTTTGGGCTCAAGCTGCGCGAGCTGATGGGGCCCACCGAGCCCATCGTCGGAGCCGCACCGCAGCTCATCTCCTCCGAGCGCCTCGACGGCTACCGTCGCGACCGCCTCTTGCTCGCAACCGAGCCCAACGTGGTCGCGCCCATCTGGCTGCTGGTCCCCGATGACCCCAACGGTGCCGGAATCGTCGCCATCCATGGACACGGCTACGTCTACGGTGAGACCGTCGGCGTTGCCGGCGATGAGAGCTCGCGCCAGGCCCTCGAGCGCCACAACTATGCCTACGGCGCCCGCTATGCCGAGCACGGTTACACGGTCGTCAGCCCCGACATGCGCAACTTCGGCCTCCGCCGCGACGATGAGCGCTTCCGGCGTGACCCCTGCGACGCCGCCGCCTTTCGCCTCCAGCAGTTCGGCATCAACGTGCTGGCGGGCCAGGTCCGCGACCTCCGTGCCGCCCTCGACCACCTCATCGCCCAGCCTACCGTCGCCAGCGGCCGCATCGGCGCCACCGGCCTCTCCTACGGGGGCAGGCTCACCATGTATCTTTCCGCCCTCGACCGCCGCGTCGCCTGCGCCTGCGTCTCCGGCGCCTTGAACACCTTCCGGGAGCGACTCACCATCGACTCGAGCTGCGGCGCGCAGTTCGTCCCCGGAATGCTCACCTACGGTGACACCCCGGAGGTCTTCGGCCTCATCGCTCCCCGCCCCCTGTTGCTCGAGCTGGGGACGGCCGACGGCACCTCACCGGAGATCTTCGCCATGGAGGCCTACGCTCAGATCGAGCGAATCTACCGCGCCGCCAATGCCCGTAACCGCCTGGACCTTGACGTCTTCGAGAGCGGCCACATCTACCACGGGGCGAAGGCCTTCGACTGGTTCGACCACTGGCTGCTCGGAGGCTGAACGCACGCACATCATCATGAGGAGCGCTGCAATGGCAGGAACGCTGACCGAGAGGATCATCGCCGATCACCTGGTCTCCGGGGAGATGACGCCCGGCCAGGAGATCGCCCTCCGCATCGACCAGACCCTCACGCAGGACGCCACCGGGACCCTCGCCTACCTGCAGTTCGAGGCCCTGGACATCCCCCGCGTGCGCACCGAGCTGTCCGTCAGCTACGTGGATCACAACACGCTCCAGACCGGCTTCGAGAACGCCGACGATCACCGCTACCTGCAGTCCGTCGCCGCCCGCTACGGCATCCACTTCTCGCGACCGGGCAACGGCATCTGCCATCAGGTGCATCTGGAGCGCTTCGGCGTGCCGGGGAAGACCCTTCTGGGGTCCGACTCCCACACCCCCACCGCTGGCGGCCTCGGCATGCTCGGCATCGGCGTCGGCGGCCTCGACGTCGCCGCCGCCATGGCCGGAGAGCCTTTCTACCTGACCATGCCGCATGTCGTCGGCGTGCTGCTCACCGGTCAGCTCACCGGCTGGAGCTCCGCGAAGGACGTCATCCTCGAGCTCCTCCGCCGACTCACCGTCAAGGGCGGCGTCGGCAAGCTCTTCGAGTACTTCGGACCGGGCGTGGACACTCTCTCGGTCCCCGAGCGGGCCACGATCACCAACATGGGCGCCGAGCTTGGCGCCACCTCCTCCATCTTCCCCAGCGACGATGTCACCCGACAGTTCCTCCTCGCCCAGCAGCGGGAGGACGTCTGGTCACCGCTCGCGGCTGATGAGCAGGCGCGCTTCGATGAGGTCATCGAGCTGGACCTCTCAGCCATCCGGCCCATGGTCGCTCAGCCACACATGCCCGACAAGGTCGTTCCGGTCACCGACCTGCTTGGCCTGGAGGTCGATCAGGTCTGCATCGGCAGTTGCACCAACTCGTCCCTCAAGGACCTCATGACCGTGGCCGCCATCCTCAAGGGACAGACGGTCAGCGACCGCACCAGCCTCGTCATATCCCCGGGCTCTCGCCAGGTGGAGGAGATGATCGCCCGCAACGGAGCCCTGGCCGACCTGCTCGCCGCCGGCGCCCGCGTTCTCGAGCCCGCCTGCGGGCCCTGCATCGGCATGGGCCAGGCGCCACCCAGCGGCGCCGTCAGCGTGCGCACCTTCAACCGCAACTTCCGCGGCCGCAGCGGCACCGCCGACGCCCGCGTCTACCTTACCGGCCCGGAGATCGCGGCCCTGGTCGCCATCCACGGCGAGTTCGTCGATCCGTCTCAGCTCATCGAGCCTCCGCACGTCATGTTGCCCGAGGTCTTTGAGGTCGATGACAGCATGATCATCGAGCCGCCCGACGACGGCAGCCAGGTCGAGATCCGCCGCGGGCCCAACATCAAGCCCATTCCCCGCCGCGAGCCATTGCCCCAGACCATCGAGGCCACAGTGGTGCTGAAGGTCGGCGACAATATCACCACCGACGATATCATGCCGGCCGGCGCCAGGATTCTGCCCCTGCGGAGCAACATCCCCGCCATCAGCCAGCACGTCTTCTCCGCCATTGATCCCGACTTTGCCACCCGCGCGCTGGATGAGGTGCCCGGCCTGGTCCTCGGCGGCGAGAACTACGGCCAGGGCTCGTCCCGGGAGCATGCCGCGCTGGCGCCCATGTACCTGGGCATCCATGCCGTTCTCGCGAAGTCCTTCGCCCGCATCCACCGGGCGAACCTTGTCAACTTCGGCATCCTGCCCCTGGTCATTGCACCGGATGATTACGAGGCCTTACAGCAGGGGGACGTCCTGTGCATCGAGGCGGTCCGACAGGCCATCGAAGCCGGCGGGCCGGTCACAGCCGTCGTTGAGCGTACCGGCGCGGCGATCGAGCTTCCCTACGATCTCTCCGATCGCGAGCGCGACATCCTCCTCGCCGGCGGCCGCCTGAACTACATCCGCCGGACGTAACGCAACCTCCCCCCGTCGTTCCGTGGCACGGACACTCCTGTCCGTGCGTCGTGTGCCGTGCGCCGTTCTCCCCCTCTCCCGCCTGCGGCGAAGCCGCCGTCGTTCCGTGGCACGGACACTCCTGTCCGTGCGCCGTGTGCCGTGCGCCGTTCTCCCCCTCGCCCGCCTGCGGCGAAGCCGCCGTCGTTCCGTGGCACGGACACTCCTGTCCGTGCGCCGTGTGCCGTGCG
>JAYENL010000127.1:0-9916 GCA_034722055.1 Armatimonadota bacterium | reverse complement strand
CAGCAGGAGCAGGAAGACATTGTCAGATGGGGCTCTCAGGTCCGGGCTCGTCATCGCGACTCCTCCTCGCGCTCTCGTGGGGGGCCTGTGTCCCGCCAGATTGTGCCGGACTCGTACGCGCGCGTCCCAGCACCTGTGTGGGCGCAGCATCCGACGCCATATACCCCCTTCGCCCCGCACGCTTCAATGGTTACAGACGCGGGGTGGCAGCGTCGGGATGTGCCCTCGGGTCCGGCAGTTGCCTGACGGAGGTCCACCTGGCCGGCGGAGCGGACGTGGGAGGCCGTCGGGGGTCTTTGCGACCGGGTCTGGAGGTCTCGTGCCTGCTCAGCGGGACACCAGGAGGTGCTCGCGGACGCGCTCGGGCTTGAGCCACTTGCAGTGCCCGTCGAGGAAGAGGCCGTTGCCGCCGCCGGAGTGCCTGGCGAAGATGACGCGGTTGGGGCTGGAGCCGTCGTTGGGGTCCACCGTGTACTCGGTGCCGTCAACGTCCCGGAAGGTGTCACCGCCGCTGTAGGAGCAGGAGACCTGCACTCCGTCCATCACCGCCAGCACCCGGGAGGGATCGGCCGGCAGGTCCCTGTAGATGCCGTTGAGGTCGCGGTTGTAGGCATAGCTGACGGTGGTGTCGGTGGGGCCGTCCCAGGTGAGGTCCTTGCGGCTGGGGCACTGGAAGATGCCGCCGTTGCGGGCGTATGGCTCCAGGGAGCCCAGGTAGGTGAGGTAGCTCGAGGAGGTCCCCATGGTGATGATGTGGTAGGGCAGGACGCTGTCATGGTCCTGGGCGTACATCTCCAGCGCCAGCCCGATCTGCTTGAGGTTCGAGAGGCACACCGCCTGCCGGGCCTTCCGCCGCGCCGAGGCGAAGACCGGGTGTCAACTATACTGATCTGGAACTCGTACACCCCGTCACCGGCGGCTTCGGATGTATCGCACCACAGCGGATCGTCGCCATAGTCGCCCGCACCCCCTCTTTCCAGTGGTTTGCGGTCTGATGAAGGTGCAGTGGAATTTTACTTCGCTGACGCGACGTCTCTACCTCCCCCGGTATCTATCTTTTTACTTTCTGCCCCAGCGAGGAGATCTTTCCGATGCACCGCGGCCGCCCACTGAGCGCGTCACTCCCTTCTCGGTCCAGCGATAGCTCATCCGGCCGACAGCGAGCGTGAGCCGATGGGGAGGCACACTGCGCAGGTGGCACTCACGTGCGCGAAGCGCATTGCGAGGACAGAGCGCACCGGCGTCACCATGCATGGGCTCAGGCACAGGTTCGCGTGCGACGTGCCGCATGGGGGGCCCGCGTGAGCGCGCGGTTATGGCTGAGAACCACGTATCGCGCCACGTGTTTCTGCCCACAGACCGTGCTGCTTCCCCAGAAGCCTTCTGCGGGGGGCCGGGCTCCTCAGCCCGCGATCTCCACCGTCGCCTCCGCGCTCTCGCCAGTGATGATGTCCAGGGCGCGGATGATCCATCTCCCGCTCGGGTCATTCAGCGCCGGTGTGAAGCTCCCCGAGGCCGCGCCATCGCTCAGGCGCAGGTTGTCCGCGTACCACGCGCGCTCCTCGCCGTCCGGGCCGATGACCGTGACGTGCGCGACGGTGTCATTGCCGCTCGCCAGCGAGAGGTCGTAGCGGATCGCCTCGCCGAGGGCCGCGCCTTCGGCCTCGATGCCCAGTCCCGCGATCTCCTCGAAAGCGATCACCAGCACGGCCGGCCCGTGCTCCATGCTCAGCCGCATTTCACCCTCCTGCACAGCCAGGCGATGCTCCCGCGCGTTCCAGTAGCTGCCCGTGCCTTGCGGCACCATCCCCAGCGGACCCTCTCCGAAGACCACCAGCACCAGGTGCTCGCCGAACGTTCTGGGCACGATGAACGAGAAGTCCCCGTGGAGGGTCTGGTCGGCAAACTCGGCCACGAAGGGCGCGAGCAGCTCCCGCAACCGCGCCAGGTTCTCCTCGGTCATCGGCGCGGGGAGGTCGTCCCAAGTCTCGGGGTTGAAGCGCGTGCCAACCGGCGGAGCCTCTCTTCTGCGGCCGCGCTCGTCGTAGATGCCGATCCGCGAGTCGCAGATCACCGCGTAGCCCGCCGCCATGAACTGGCGGATCTTCTCCAGCGTCGCCTCGGAGAGTGCCCACGCCCGCGGCGCGATGAGGCAGTCCACATCGCGCTCCTGCAGATACCCCGCAGCCACCTGATCCTCATCGACGAAGGTGTAGGGCACCGCCAGGTCCCTCAGCATCCGCACGAAGGTCTCCTCGCACTGATCCCAGCGCTGGTCGAGGGCGTCCGCTGGCGTGTGCTCCTCGGCGCTGAGCGCCGCGATGTACGCGCAGCGGCTGGGCCACGAGTGCAGGATCGCCACCGGCTCCTGCATCGCCTCCGTCTCGATCAGCAGCTTGCCCACCCCGGAGGTCAGCTCGTGATTGACGCCCGAGATCCACTGCGCCCGCTCGCCGAGGTTCAGCGTCCCGGTCAGGGTCTCGTAGCCCAGCTCCCGGCCCACGCCGTACCAGCCCATGAAGGTGCCGCCGTAGGCCGGCAGCAGCCAGCCCTCGCGCTCGATCTGCCGCTGGGGGCGGGAGTACCCCGACCACGTTCCGATCAGCCGCGGGTCGCGGAAGAACGAGCGCGCGACGTCGTGTGACCGCGGATAGATCTGCCCGTACTCCAGCACCGGGAAGAGCTTGGACATGACGGTGCAGGTCGTCCAGCCCTCATCCCAGGGGTTGACGCCGCCGATGTGCGTGTCGCCGGCCTCCTCCTGCGCCCACCGCTGCATCCTCTCGACCGCACCAACGAACGTGTGCGCCATGAACTTCCGGAACTCCAGCCATGGGGCGATGTTCTCCGGCCGCTGCTTCGCCTGCTCCAGACGCCACGGCTCCACGTCCTCCCAGGTGGCGAAGGCGGTGTCCCAGAACGCGTTGAGCTCATCCAGGCCGGCGTAGCGATCGCGCAGCCACTCGCGGAAGGCCGCCCGGGTATGCTCGCTGAAGCAGGCCTCGTCGCGGCCGATGGACATCTCGTCGCCCAGCCCCAGCAGCACCGGCGAGAACTTACGCTTGCTGCGGACGCTCTCGCGGATCTTCGGCTCCTCCTCGGCCCACATCTCGTCATCGTGCAGACAGGGCGTCCGCACGCCCTCCGCGTCCACGGTCCCGTTGCCGACGCTGGTGAGGCGGTAGGGCTGTGCGGTCACGTAGCCCTGCTCAAGCGAGTGCCAGATGATGCCAGAGGGCTGAATGGCGCGGATTCCCAGGTCCTCCCAGATCCGAGCATAGGCCGACAGGCAGTAGTCCGGACACTCGCGGTTGCCCCACAGACCCGAGTATGGCAGGTAGTCATCGAGGACGACTTCCTGCGGTCGCGGGACCAGGTGCTCCACGCGCTGGGCAGGTCCGCCCTCGCCGGGGACGGTCAGCCGCAGCTCGACGAGTCGCTCGTGCGAATCGATGAGCGGGACGCGGATGTCATTGCCACCGCCAACCGACCCCTGCGTCGCGCCCAGCAGCCGCTCATGAGAGCCGTAGACCTCCGCCCGCACGGGCAGCTCACCGGGACCCTCGGTAGTCAGGGTGGCGATGAGCGCGGAGCCGTCCTCGGTGCACTCGGCCGCCACGTCGGCGATGCGCCTGGCCCGGCGGACCGCGTAGTACGCCGACGCGATCCCGACCGCCGCGCCGGCGGCGTCAGTCAGCGTCAGCGCGACGTGATAGAGACCGTCCTCGGCCGAGCCGGGAAGCGCGATGGAGGCCGTGCCGCCGGCGACCGGGACGGGCTCCAGCGCGGTGGGCTCCTCGGCGAAGGGCGGCAGCCACGTGGCCCGAACCTGCGCGGCTTGGCCCTCGAGGGTGAGCGTGACGGTCGGCTCTTCGTCGGGCGCCACGGTGTCAGGAGCCGCCACGGTCGCGATCTGCGCGGTATCGCGGCCGGTGGCGGTCATGAGGAAGTCGATCCAGCGCGCGAACTGATACTCCCAGTACCGATAGCGCAGCGTGTGCGCGGGTGGGCTCAGCCGGTGCATGGTGCCCCACAGAGAGTAGGGAATGACCACGATGCGGCCATCGCCGTACTCGCGCAGTGAGGCGCGATCCAGCGAGTGCAGGTCCAGCGGCGAGGCCAGGGCCGAGACGTCGAGCGGCTGCGTCTCATCGAGCAGAGCGTCCAGCGGGGTGGGCGTCTCATCCCGGCGTGAGCGCACGACGATAAGCCCCGTCCCCTCCTCCACGCGCTCCAGCAGCGCCTCCATGACGTGCTCGGGAAGCTGGTCGAGCTTCGTTCGGACCAGGACGATCGCGTCCACCGGGGGCTCAGAGAGAAGCCGCTCGTAGATCGCGTCCGCCTGATCCAGGGACAGGTCCTGGCCGAAGATCTGGTTGCCGAGGTAGTTGGTGGGTGAGGAGACCGCAGTCGCCTCCAGGTCCATCCGCTGCTGCAGCTCCACGATCTCGCGTTCGTTGATATCGCCGCAGATCCACAGCGCCCGAAGCGGGCCGCCGGCAAGCGGCTTCGCCCACGGGATGGGGCTCTGCGTCATGTACAGGCCGGGCTCCAACTCCGTGATGCCGGGCGCCGCGACGAGGCTGGCGACGGTGGTCATCCGCGGCAGGGGCTCATCGACGTCCGGCGCCAGGCCTATGTCCGTGGTCAGCACGAAGACGTCGAACATGTGCCCGCACTCGCCCTCGGTGACGATCTCGAATGTGTGGGTGCCCTCGCCGAGGTGCACCACGCCCATGTCCAGCCAGTCGAGGCGGAGGTTCGCGTCGGAGGTGAACTCGTGGCCCGTGGAGTCATAGACCTGCTGGCCATCGACGCTGAGCGTGAAGCTGCCGTTGCGGAAGCCGTCGGCCCAGGCGCGCATCCACAGCTTCCACTGCCGGTCGGCGGGGATCCCCAGCGGGAAGCTCACGCGGCCCTTCATGTTGTGGGCCAGCCACCCGCTGGACGGTCGGTTGGCCCCCCTGTCCCACTGGATGGCCTTGAAGCCCGAGGGGTGGCGCTGGGTCTTCGAGAACAGGTCCTCCATCTCCAGCCATGCGTAGTGCTCGCCGCCGCGCTCGACGAAGCCGACCTGCTCCGGCTCGGGGGCCTCGATCTTGAGGCGCACCATGTACTCCCCGGCATCGGGCTCGTCGGTATTGAAGGACAGCCAGCCCTCGCGCCAGGTCTCTCCCTGGTCCCTGCTGGAGGCCGAGCGGCCGTAGTCGTTCTCGCGGTCGATGCCCAGGTAGAAGTAGTTTCCCGGCGCGCTGACGGTGATCGTGGCGTGATTCTCCCCGCGCTGCAGCAGGCCGGGGTCGAACTCCACCTCATGCCAGCCCATGGTGCCGTGCTCAATCAGCGAGTCCCGCAGGACCTCGGCGCCGTTGACGGCGATGACCAGGTCCGACCACGTCACGCCCTCGACCGGGCCGTCGTAGAGCTTCCTCGTCTCGACATCGTAGGGCCGGACCTTCATGAAGTACTGGACCCACGCGCGCTGGATGTCGGCCGGTTCGCGATCCAGGATCAGGGTCTTGCGGCAGACGGAGTGGTGGCTGGTGACCTGGCCGCGGCCCTCGTCTGCAGTGCCGTCATCGTCGCGGATGATGAAGATGCGCGTGTCCTGGGCGTAGGCCGGCCCAACCATCATGGCAAACAATGTGAGTATCATCATTGCGGCGGTGAGGAATCGCTTCATGGCAGCACCCCGGAGCAGTCGGGTGAAGACGCTCGTCTCGCCCCACTTTCTCGCGATCTGGCAGGACTCCTCCGAGCGATGCGCGCGCTCGACGCCACTGGCTCTGACCTGCCCCCGGATAGGGGGCAGGCGTTGTGCGAGGTGTATTGGGCCATGGACGAGTCACGGCGATGGCGCGACACCCTGGCCCCGAGCAGCTCATAGACCGCGACCATTCGGCGCCAGGACACGTCCGGCCACCGGCGCTCCGCGGCGGGCACGTGTCCGGCCCGCGCCCGGTTGGCCGCCCTCAGCTCAGAGCCCAGGGGCAGGTCAGTCTCACAACCGACCGCACTACGCACCACGGCAGAGCCATGCAGCATCCCTGGTGTGGTCAACTCTGTATCCTGCGCACTCACCTGAGTTTCTGCCGTCTCCGGTAGACTGATTGGCTGCAGCAACGTAGAATGTGGTATGTCCTTCTACGTGAGCAGGCAAGGGACAGCGCTCGGGCGCGAGATGATGGTCGAGGCCGAGAGCGCAGCCTTCCTTCCAGAGATTCACTCTCGAGCCACGGAGGTGCTCCTGGTCCATGGTCGCTGCAGTCGTTGCCGAGATCCCACCCGCACGGACCGGCCTTAGAGAGAAGGTCACTGCCTGTGACTGAGGATAATGGCGGGGCCCAGATGGAGTACAACAGGCAGATCCGACAGGTCGCGAAGGGCGGCAGTGTGGATGTGCTCGGCCGCATAATCGCGAAGGCGATTGGCACCGTCGGCGTAGCGGTCATGTCACGCCTGCTGGGCGCCTCGGCCTACGGCCTTTACTTCGTGGCACACGAGGTCACGCGCCTGCTGGCGCTCGTCCTTCGACTCGGCTACGCCTCGGCCATCCTTCGCTATGTCGGCATCTACGACGGGGAGAAGAAGCGGAGGCGGGCTCGCGCTGTAGTCACAGGTACCGTTCTGACGTCTCTGGCTGCGACCGCCGCCATCGCCATGGTTCTCGCCATATGGCCTCAACTGGTGACCGAGAGGGTCTACCAGAAGCCGCTGATGACTCCCGTCCTGCGCATCATCGGCCTGCGATTGCCTGCCCAGGTCATGTTCATTCTGCTGGTCTTTGCCACTATGGCGCGGGGAACGGCCACGTACCGGGCGATCGGCAACGTCGTGCTGCACAGCGTCATGCTGGGGAGTGTGGTGGTCCTCTGTGGGCTGCTGGGGTTCGGTGCGCAAGGGGCCGCATACGCTTCACTGATCTCCTTCACGGTCGCCGGGGGTGTGGCCCTGATGGGTCTGTCCCGGCTCTACAGCGCGATTCGGTTCGAGGACCTTGCGCACTACGAAGCCGGTGTGGTCACATCGTTTTCACTGCCGCTGCTCCTCGGGGAGCTTTCCCAGTACGGTCTCTTTCGAGTGAATCCTGTCATCGGCGGCAAATGGCTCAGTGAGGCAGATTTGGGCAAGTACGGTGTGGCGAGCCAGGTCGCGGTGGGAGGCGTCTTTGGCCTGACCGCGCTGGAGCAGATATTCTCGCCCATCATGGCTGATCTGCATAATCGAGGAAAGATGGAGGCCCTTCGAGACATGTTCTCGACCACCACTCGATGGGCCTACTATTTCACGCTGCCCCTCATGGTCGTAGCCGTCTTCAAGGCCCGGAGCATACTGCACGTCTTCGGCCCGGAGTTTACGGAGGCGGTGCCGCTGGTACAGGCACTGTGTATCGGCCAGTTGGTCAACATCTCCACGGGGCCGACGGGCAACGCCCTGATGATGCTTGGCCACAAGTGGCTGTTCGCGATAGACAGCATCACCATGGCTGTGACGAACATTGTGCTGTGCGTGGTGTTGACGCGTTGGCTGGGCGTCATTGGGCTTGCACTTGCAGGGATGACCGCCACGGCCGGCGTGAACCTGCTGCGCACATTCCAGTTGTGGAGACGGTACCGCATCTCCGGTTACACCATGCGCGCGATCCGACCGGTGCTCATCAGCATCCCACTGCTTCCCCTGCTGCTGATCAGTCTCCACCCCTGGTGGCTGGATCTGCTCATTCCACCCTCGCTGTTTCTGGCAGCCTTCGTGGCTGCGGTGTACCTTGTCGGACTCGATCCGGATGACAGGCAGGTCCTGGAAGCCGTCCGCCGGCGCTTGTCACGAATGCTTCCCGGAGACTGAATGGCCTCCGATAGACAGTCCGGGCACTGTCTGGTATAATGGCGAGCATGCGCAGAAGCGCGCTGCAGCATATCCCGGCACAGGGATCGAGTTTGTCCTCTGAGGGCCTCGGGAGGTCTGTGTGAGCCATATCGAGCGCTCCCAGCCCGTTCACATGCTCCAAGCCTGACAACTTCCTGTGGGTCCAGGACGGGTTCCGTACGTGGCGCGAAAGCGAGCAGCGCGGTGAGGTACAGCATCCTCGGGATCTGACAGCCCAGTGAACAATCGAGCGCGCGGTCTGCCGCCCACACTGGCAGATCAACCAGGGGCCTTACCGATCGGGCGCGAGTTGGCTGCGCAGCCGCACCAGGACGGGCGCGCCGCCCTCTGTCTCTTGCGGGGCAGGCCGATCGGCTGCACGTGATGTACCGGCTCTCACCATGATCTCCGATCCACAGACGTCGGCTGCTCAGCAGACTTCTGAAGACCGTTGCGTGCATCTCGGCCTGCTTTTCGTGCTGCTGGCCGTGCTGTCACGCGTCATCCGCTACGCCCGTACGCCCCTCGTTGCGTTTGGCGGGACGGGCGGCTCTGCATGGGACATCGAGGTCTCAAAGATCCTGCTGTTGCTCCCCTTCGGGATGGCGGTCATCCACCTCTTGCTCCACCCGCGGGAGCGATTGATCCGCATCGACGAGGGTCTGAAGATACTGTCCCTATTGCTCGGCTTCGGGGTCCTCTCAGTGCTGTGGGCACTATACCCCAGGGCGGTCACCTTGTGGACCCTGAACACGATGCTCTACTTCTCGGTCTACTTCATCATTGTCCTCTTCACTGTGCGCTGGCATGATCTGCAGCCGTGGGGATACATGTTCCTGTGTATGTCTTTCGCCCTGGCAGCCATGGCAGGCCACGAAATGCTTCTGTTTGGTCAGGTGAAGGGATTCGCGGGACCGGGCGGCGGCCCCTACACCGGCATCTATGGGCGATGGACTACCATGGCCTTTCCGTTTGTGGTGCACTACCTCCTGTACGGGCGGAATCGCCTGGAGAACATAGCGGGCTATGCGGGGGTGTTCTCGTGCCTGCTTACCATCGGCCTTTCAACACGGCGTGCGCCTCTGCTGGCACTGCCGATCATACTTGTGACCTACCTCGTCGTGCTCAGGCGCAGGCGGCGACAGCTCCTGCTGGTGGGAGGCTTGATGGTAGCCGGGATGGCACTGGTAATCATCACCAACGCCACGTATAGGCAGCGTGTCAGCAGCATGTTCACACTCGCCGGCACGAGCCTGCTGCAAAATGAGGAGCTTTCACAGCGATTCATCAACCTTCTGGCGGGAGCCAACGCTACACGTGACCATCTGCTGCTGGGTGTCGGTGCCGGCAGTTTCAAGCCATGGAGCGAAGACGTGTTTGGAACCTATCGGCCCATCAACCCACACAATCTCACTCTCTATCTCACCGCGAATCTGGGCGTTGTAGGACTTGGCATTTTCATCGCTTTCGTGGCCTCTGTATGGCGTCGAATGCGCAGAGCTGTTGACATCTGTCTCCAGAGCAATGACCTGCGTACGGCCTCATTCGTGGCCTCCGTTTTCGCCAGCTTCATCGGGATGCTGTTCTACTCACAGTTCCAACCGTTCTTCCACTCCACCAACCTCTACATCGTTGCAGCGCTCGGCTCAGCGACCCTGGCGATCGTTCAGCAGCGCTACGGCAACTGTCCTCGCTCGGCGCAGTGGAGGGACGAGGCCAGCGCTGCATGCTGACGAATGCTGCACTGTCATCACAACGAGCTCCGCCGCATCGGCGCGGGGCCACCAAGCTGCGCGGATCGGTGCAGTAGCTGGCGAGCAGGCGTAGCACTCGCACCATACAGTACACCAAACGCAGCCACATATTGCCAAGAGGAGCAGCCAGGATGAGTAGCTCGAACGGGCCCAGACTGGTTCGAGTGGCCACGGATGCCTACCACTTCTGGAACTTCATGGACGGGCAGGGCCGGTTCCTTCGCAGCCAGGGGTGGGACGTGCATGCGGTCGCGCCGCCCGGACAGTTCCTGGAGAAGTTTGCCGAGCGCGAGCAG
>JAYENL010000126.1:0-10023 GCA_034722055.1 Armatimonadota bacterium | reverse complement strand
GACGGCACGGTCGTGCCGGTCTCGGGCCCCTCCAACGTCCGCGAGTTCGGCATCGGCGGGCACTACTGGCCCTCCCTGCTGCGCACGCGGGAACGGGTCCTGGCCGACCTGGTGGAGGCGGTGGACGCGGACTGGGACGCCATCGCCATGAGCAGGTTCCCGGCGTGGAGCGCCTACCCCGAAGAGGTCCGCGATGCGATCCTCGATGCGGTGGCGTCAGGCCGGGGTCTGATGATCGGCAGCCTGGACGGTGGCCTGCGCGATGACCTGGCGGCGCGTGGCCTGGAACTGCAGCCGACGGAGCCGGCGCCCGGACGCTTTCCGCCGATGGCAGAGGAGCAGGTGGTCGCTGACGTGTATCGCTGTGGCCGCGGGCACGTCGTCCACCATCATCTCCCCAGCGACAGCCGCTTCGGCTACCTGCTGAGCTCGTCAGCGCTGCAGTCTGACTTCGAGCGGTCGGCGGCGCGAGCCGGGTGGCTCCTGTGGCGGGCGGCTCGGCCCAATGGGCCGCTGTGGCTGGCAGAGATTGGGGAGCGCGATGGCGCCATCGTCGTGGGCACCCCCGAGGTGGCGGAGGCCAGGCAGGCGCGCCTCGACGTAAGCGTTCGCCGCCGCGACAGCTACGAAGCGGTCGCCCGGCAGCGCACGCGGCTGGCGCCGGGGGATAAGCGCCACATCCGCCTGCCGGCGCTGCCGACGGGCGAGTACCAGGCTGAACTACGGGTGGTGAGCAGCGACGGCACGACGCTCGACTGGGACGTGCTGCCCCTCGACCGCGCCGGGCCGGTGCGGATCGCGGAGCTCACCGTAAGCCCGGATGTGGTCGGCGAAGGGGATGAGGTCTCATGCCGCCTGCAGGTCGAGGGCCCCACCGACGGCCTGCGGGCCGTGGTGCGGTGGCGGGATCAGTGGAACCGGCTGCTCCTGGAGACACAGCCGGAGCCGCTCTCGGAGCAGATCCAGGTCGCGCCACCAGCCGGATCACTGTCGGTCCTCAATCACGTCGAGGTGACACTTATCTCCGAGCGGGGCGCGGAGGCGAGGGCGACGGCGGAGGTCCGCATGCCCGAGAACGTGCGCCCCACGGACTTCCATGTGCTCTACTGGAATACGGGGGTGGGTGGGTCCTGGCGGCGGCGCCTCTACTACGATACGCTCCGGCGCAGCGGTGCGGCGGATGCCTTCGCCAACTGCGGCACAGGCGCCGGGACGGCCCGCGCCGCCGCGCTGGTGAACCTGCGCACGGTCCCCTACACGACCGCCTTCCACGGCGTGACCCTGGCCGGTCAACTGCTCAATGAACAGTGGCTGGCGGACATGGAGGAGCGCGCCCGCGAGACGGCCCGGGGCCATCGAGACTATGGTGCACTGGCCTACACGCTCGGCGACGAGAACTACGTCAACGCTTTCAAACCGGAGGGGCGGTTCTGCGACACCCCGGCGGCCTGGGCCATGTTCCAGGACTACCTGCGCGAGGTATACGAGAGCATCGAGGCGCTCAATGCCCAGTGGGACAGCGACTTCGGCGCCTGGGATGAGGTGCGCTTCGCGGGGGAGTCGGAGATGCTCCCGAGCCTCGAGAACCCATCGGCGTGGGTGGACTACCGGATGTTCATCAGCAGCCGCTTCGCGGCGGCCCAGCAGCGGATGCGCGCTGCGATCCAGGAGGAGCACCCCGGCGCGGTCGTGGGCCAGGACGGGGCGGAGCAGTTCTCGAGCTACGACGGCTATGACTGGTGGCAGCTCACTCGCGGCATGGACCTCGTCCAGGTCTACGCCCACTATCTGTTCCCCTACGGCTACACGCCCAAGCTGTTCAACGGGGAGGCCGTCGGCTCGTTCCGGCCGGACGCCGCCTTCAGCGGGTGCTGGATGAACAACACCGATCTGGACTACGGCGGCGCCTACGTGCCCTGGTACCTGGCCCTCAACGGGTGGAACAGCGTCTGGTGGTGGCACGCCACGTTCCTCCATCCGGCGAACGGGGCGTGCCGGTGGGACCTGAGCCCCACGCCCATCGTCGAGGACATGGCCGGCGCAGCCAGGGAGCTGAAGGCCGGGCCGGCGGCCCTGCTGTCACACGCGACCAAGCACGTGGACCCCATCGCGGTTCACTACTCTGAGAACAACTGGCATGCCAGCACGATCGAGAGCGGCGTCGGGAACCACGTCAACAACCTCGGCTTGCAGCAGCAGCTCTGGATGGCGCCGGAGCTGGTCGGGCGGTGGATCGGCGCGGACGATAAGCTGCGCGAGATGTGGGGCGGCATAGCACCGAAGGGGCACTACGGGCCGGCCTCGGCGGCGTTCTACCTGCTGCTGCATGACCTGGGCTTCCAGCCGCGGACCATGGCCCGGCAGGAGATCGAGGCGGGCGCCTTGAGCCGGGAGCGGATGAAGGTGCTGGTGCTGCCGTTTGCGGTCTCGCTCTCCGACGAGGAGCTCGCGCGCATCCGGGCCTTCGTGGATGAGGGCGGGCTGGTGATCGCGGACTACCGGTGCGGGCTGCGGGACCTGCACGGGCGGCTGCGCGAGAATGGGCCTCTGGACGATGTCTTCGGCCTCGAGCGCGCGGACCGGGAGGTGCTGCGCCAGCCGCTGGAGATGGTGGCCGACTACCGCGGGGAGCGCGGCGCCCGGCTGCCGACCGTGTTTCGGGAGGCCGTCACGGGTGCGGGGGCCATGGCGCACGGCTACCACGAGGACGGAACGCCGGCGTTGCTGGTGCATCGCTACGGGGAGGGGGCCGCGGTCTACCTCAACGCCGACCTCTACGCCTACCACGAGATGCGGCGGCGCGGTACTGAGCGGGACGTCCGCGAGCTGATGCGCGCCCTGCTGGAAGAGCTGGCGGACATGCGCGCGCCGCTCGTGCCCCGGCACAAGCATGGGCATGCCATCAGCGCCACGGAGGTGACGCGGCTGGCGGACGGCGGCACGGAGTATGTCGGCCTGCTGCGCGACTTCTCCGTTGACGACAAGTCGCCGCACGCAGTGCGGCTGCAGCTCAGGCCGGACTCGCACGTCTACGATGTGCGTGGGCAGCGCTACCTGGGCCCCGGGGGTCGCATCGAGGATACGCTGGAGGTAGGCCAGCCGAAGATGTACGCCGTCCTGCCCTACCGGGTCGAGACGCTCTCGGCCAGGTGTCCGGAGACGGTGGCGCGCGGCGAGCGCGTCCGGGTCCGCCTCTCGGTGAGCGGGACCGCGGAGTCCCTGGGGCCGCATGCGGTGCGCGTTGAGGTGACGATGCCGGACGACTCAGCGCCCGAGTATCTCGGCCGGACGCTCTACCTGCCGCGCGGCCGAGGCAGCTACTGGTTCGTGCCTGCGCTGAATGCCCCCGCGGGCAGATGGCGGGTGTCGGCGGTCGAGTGCGTCTCAGGGGAGGCCACGTCCGTCGAGCTGCACGTGAGGTGACGGTGCCGGGAGGCGCGCTGCAGCGGACTGTGCGCTCTCGGGAGAGGAGATGACCATGGCAGGCGACTATCAGATCGGTGCGTTCGCGCGGCCGTGGACGAGCTTCACGTGGGAGGAGTTCCTGAGCGGTGTGGTCGGTGCCGGCTACCGATACATGGGCTTCATGCGCCACCCGGAGGCGGAGCTGCTGCCCGGCACGAGCGCTGAGAAGATCGCGGCGATTCGCGAGTCGCTGGACCGGCACGGGCTCACGCCGACGACCGAGATATCGCTGCACCACACCTCGCGGTGCCCCCTGCACGAGGGCGCGGAGGCGGCCGTGCAGGAGGCGTGCGCGGTGCTCGATGTGATGGAGGCGGTGGGCGTGCCCTACTACATCTCGTGCGGGACGCCGGAGGAGTCGCTCAACGAGACGCTGCTGACCGTGCTGCGCGAGGCAGCAGTCTACGGCGTGGACAGGGGCGTGACGGTGACACTGAAGCCGCACGGAGGCATCGGCGCCACCTGCGCGGACCTCGTGCGGGTGGTGGAGCGGGTCGATCACCCGAACTTCGGCATCTACTACGACCCAGGAAACGTGCTGTACTTCACGGGCGGCGATCCGCTCGAGAACCTGGAGGATGTGGCGCCGCACGTCGTGGGGGCGATCATCAAGGACCAGAGAGGCGGGGTGGGGGGGCCGGTGACCATCGAGCCGGGCACCGGCGAGGTGGACTTCGAGGCGATGTTCGACATTCTGTGTGCTGGCGGCTTCACGAGCGGGCCGGTCATGGTCGAGTGCCTCGGGGGCGGGGACCTTGAGGACACCAACGCTCGCGCCGCGCGCGTCCGGGAGCGGGTCGAGGCGTGGTTGGCATGATGGCGGCTCGGTGGCGCCCTGCACGAGTCCGATATTGCGGAGACCATGGAGGCGAGGAGCATGCGCAGGATCAGCGTGGTGGCGCTCACCATGGCCGTGTGCGTGGTGGGTGCCGCGGGCGCCGGGAGAGGCGTGCTGATCGAGCCTGACGAGGACGGGCGGTTCGTATACGCGGATGACTTCTCGACGCCGAAGTTCCTCGCCGATGCCTTCCTGAAGAACGCCGGCCCGGAGATCTGGCAGGAGGGGGCGGTGACCAACCGCGGTCCCAACCGATACCGGACGCTCATCTATCGCTTCCACGGGGAGCGGCTCATCACCGACCTGAGCGTGACGGTGCAGCAGCGTGCCAACGCCCGGAACTGGGGCGGGCGCAACAGCCTCTCGGCCTCGACCAACGGCCTGGACTGGGTCGTGGTCGCCAGCAGCAGCGACCAGGAGGGCGACGCCAACGGCTGGCAGACGGAGCCGCTCACGCTCGCGCCCGAGGACGCCGCGCAGGTCACCGGCGCGACCGAGGTGTGGCTGCGAGTGGTGATGGACAACTTCTCGGGGCTGGAGACCATCGTCTCGAACACCGTGAGCGAGCTGCGTGTTGAGATCACGGTGGGGGAGCCGCCCGGCCCCGCAGGCGATCCACAGGCTGAGCTGCGCGCGCGGTGGGGGCGGCTGCGCGAGCGCGAGGGCTGGCGCAGCATCACGCTGGACGCCGCGCATCCGCCCGAGCACCGTGCGCCGCACTACTACGAGGACGCGGACGGCTGGCTGGTGGCGCCAGGCGAGGTGCCCGCCCTGGACACCGACGAATCGGGGGGCTTCAGGCTGCGTCGCGCCTACCTCCACGACCGGCGCTCGCCGCTGTCGCTGGTGGCCTTTGTGCGGACGGATCAGCCCAGGCCGCTGCTGGCGCGGCTGACGATCCGCGCGGTGCGGGACGGCTCGCGGGAGATGCGGGTGCTGTGGGACGGGGAGCAGGTCGGGGCGTTCAATGCGGCCAGCTACTTCGACGAGGACCGCGTGGTGTTCGCGGAGCTGGATCGGCGCCCTGCGGGGCTGCACGAGCTGCGCGTGACGGCGGGGGACTCAGGCGCCGTCATCGTGCGGGAGATCGCGATTGCGGGGTGGGGAGGTCCACAGTGGGCGCCGAAGCCGGAGCTGCCGCCAGCCCGGGGGCTGGAGGTGGTCAGCGCGCACTACCTGCCCGACCCGCTCCCGCCGGCGGACTCGCAGGCGGTCGAGGGGCGCCAGGCGCAGCAGGAGGTGGGGCTGATCCACGCCGGCCTGCAGGGCATCTACGACGAGCACGAGGACTTCGGCGCGCTGCGGGTGATTCTGCGCAACCGTGGACGGGAGTCCGTGCGGGTGAGCGCTCCCATCCAGCTCAATGGAGCGCCGGTCGAGGAGGGCTACGTGGACTTCGAGACCGACGAGTGGGATGCCCGCGGGGTGGTGTGGTACCGCTGCCGACCGCGCCTGATCCCTCCGGAACAATGCGCCGAGCTGTACATCCGCTTCCGCCGGCGGCCCGAGGGCCGAGCTGCGTCGCTTCGCATCCCATGCGAGAACGCGCCCACCGTCAGCGTGCGCATCCCCTACGAGCACCCCGCAGCCGTGATCGACTACGTCACGACCGATGAGACGGGGGAGAGGCTCTACGTCTACCTGCGGCCGATGGGAGAGGCGGTTCCCGCCGAGCTGTCCGAGCTGGCGCTGGACGGCGAGCGGCTCAGCGACGCCTCGTGGTACGGCCGAGACTTCCGGGACGGCGTGGCGCTGGCAGTCGTGGAGCTGCCCCGGACGCTGCAGCCGATGTCCTACCACGCGGTGAGCGCGACGACGCTCTCGGGCGAGACCGTCGCCGCGCAGTTCCGCGTCATGCCCTGGATCTTCCCGCGCAGCTCCATCCACGTCCCCTCGGAGATGTGCGACGAGATGAACATGAACCTGGGCATGTGGCATCACCGCTCGCTGGAGGACTGTGAGGAGCACGGCATCTTCACCGTAACGAACACGCACCGCATGTTCGATGCCCACGAGCGCGTGCTGTTCATCATGGGCCCTGACGAGCCGGACGCGCACGACAACCGCGGCGGCGGATACAACACGGGGCTGGGCTACCAGGCGCGACGGCTGATGGACTCCGGCTGGCCCACGCTGGTGCGGACGCAGGCCCCGCGGACGGCCACCTGGGTGATCATGAACGGGACCACCCGGCCACTGAACTGGGGCGTCTACGGGCAGCTCGCGGACATCGCCTGCTTCGATCCCTACCCGATCAACTTCTACGGCGCCGATCACGCCTACGTGCGCGAGAGCCTGGACTTCGTGCGCCGCTGCGGGGCGCCGCGGCGGCTCTACGCATGCCTGGAGGCCTTCGGCTGGCGCAAGGGCGAGGGCGTGCCCAGCAATCGCCGCGGGCCGATCCCGGCGGAGTACCGCCAGAACGTGGTGCAGGCCATCGGCGCGGGCATGAAGGGCCTGACGAGCTGGGTCTACTCGGCCGGCGCGGGCGGCTGGCAGAGCAACGACCTCGCGCGCCAGGAGATCGCGGCCATGAACGCCCTCATCGCGACTGTCGAGGACGACCTGCTGCTCGGCTGCCCGGTGGATTGGGCCTCAACCGACGCCGGGACCGTGGACACGGGCGTGGTCGGTGAGGAGCGCTGGCCGAAGGAGCGCGTGTGGGCGGGCGCGCTGCTGTGCGGGCCGGACACCATCGTCGTGGCGGTCGCGAACCACATCCCCGCCAGCAAGCCGGAGCCCCCGGAGATCCAGCCCGCGCGGGACCTCACGGTGACGGTCGAGCTGCCCCGGTACCTGGACGCCGTGACCGCGTTTGAGGCCACGGCGGAGGGGCTGGTGCCGGCGGAGTGCACGGTGGACGGGGGCGCGGCACAACTCCGCCTGGACGAGGTGGAGTCCGGGCGCGTCTTCGTGCTGCGACGCGAATAGCGCCGGTGCCGGAGGCCGGTGACTGAGGAGGTCGGATGGCCAGCGACAGGCTCTATGCAAGCTGGACGATGGATTGCGAGCCGATCGCCGAGGAGGTGGCGACCGGCGGGCCGGCTGACTGGGAGCTGAGCGAGCGGGCGATGCGCGGGTACGTGGCGGCCCTCGCGGCGCGGGGGCAGCGGGTGACGCTGTTCGTGATTCCGCGGGTGGCCGAGGTGCAGGCCGACGTGCTGCGGGAGCTGGGCGAGCGCGGGGCGGAGCTGGCGATGCACATGCACCCGCAGACCGTGGACTACGGCATCGACGCGCACCTGGGCGAGCTGCCGCCCGAGAGCCAGCGGGAGCTGCTCGAGTCCGGCAGAGATCGCCTCGAGGCGGCGCTGGGCGCGGCCCCGCGGGGCTTCCGCCCGGGCTGCTTCTCGGCCAGCGAGGCGACCTTCGGGATCCTGGTGGAGCTGGGATTCACGCATGGGAGCGTGTCGCTGCCGGGGCGGGCGATGGCCGAGCGCGCGGCCGACTGGGTGGGCGCGGATCCGTTCGGGCACTGGGCCTCCGCGACGAGTCCGCTGGCCGCGGGCGAGCTGCCCTTCCTGGAGCTTCCGACCGCCGTGGACCTGCGCGACGTGGCCGGGCCGGAGGCCGTCCCGGGCGACGCGCGGCACCTGCGGCTGGAGCGGCCGGAGATCGAGCAGTGGGGCCCGGACCTGATCCGGCGGCACCTCGCGCGGCAGGTGGCGGAGGGCCGGTGGCTGAAGTCGCTGGTGATTATGACGCACAACACGCGGGAGTACGGCGAGGATGACGAGCCCGCCCGCCGCGCGCTGGAGGTCGTGGCAGATGCCGTGGAGGTGCAGGCGGCGGCACTGGGCCTGACCGTGACGCCGGCCACGCTTGCGGAGGTCCGAGAGTCCGTGGCCGAGCAGGCGCCGGGATAGGCGCTTCTTCGTCTGGGAGGGCAAGCGATGGCTGAGTGGCTGCGCTTCGACGTCGTGACGCTGGCACTGATGGCCGCATTCCTGTGGACCGCCGGTCGCGGCCACGCTCAGGCAGAGGAGCCGGACTGGTTCAGTGTGCCCGACCGCGAGGCATTTCTGCGACTGCTGGACCTCGACAGGCCGGAGCTGGCCGCGGTTCGAGAGGCGCTGGAGGCGGGCGACGCGGCGGCGGCGGGCGCCGCGTACGTGCAGCACTTCCGGACGATGCAGATCAACTCGTCGCTGATTAGGGACTGGGGCGATATGGCGCGCGACCCCGACTTCGACACGTCGCGCGCGGACGCTCTGCTGGAGGGGCATTTCTGGGACGGCTACAGCGTGTGGGAGGTGCCGGAGACCGGGTTCGACTGGTACGACTCGCCGCTGTCGTGCTGCACGCGCTTCCCGGTGCTGGGGACGCTGCGGAGCGCAGCCCATCACACGCAGGACCCGAAGTACGTCCGCTTCATGGTCGAGCACATCCTCGGGTACATGGAGGCGTACCCGATTGAGGAGTTCGTGGGGAAGAGCAGCACCGACGGCTGGACGAACCACACGACCACCGCGAAGCCGTGGTACTGGTGCATGATCCCGGGGCGGCTCACGGAGCTGTCGCAGACCGTGGCGCTGCTGCGCAGCTTGCCGGCGGTGGGCGATGATGAGCTGCTGGCGATCCTGCAGCGCATGTATGAGGAGACCGGGTACCTGACCACGCAGATCAAGCCGTGGGTGGACCGGAGGCATAACGGCGGGGGCGCCATGATCAGCGCGATGGCGCATTCCTGCGCGATCCTGCGCGACTTCCCGGCGGCGCAGGAGTGGCTGGCCTATGACGCGGAGCTCGTGGCGCAGTACCTCGACGATGCCTTCTATCCCGACGGGATGTGCGTGGAGCTCACGACCGCCTACTCCGCCAGCGTGTCGGTGACCCAGCAGCGCCTCGCCTTCATGCTCCGCGAGCAGGAGGCCATCAGGGCCCGCCGCGACAGGCTGCGGAACATGGTGACGGCGATGGTGGCGCTGAGCGACCCCACCGGCCGGCTGCCGTCCTTCGGCGACCTCTACGCCGGGGATCTGGCCGGGTACGTCCACCAGCCGCTTGTGGACTGGCTGGGGATGGCGTGGGTGGAGACCATCGCCCGCGGCGCAGCCGGGCCGGCACCGCCATTCCTGGTCTGGCCCCGGCCCGGCGACGACCAGTGGTGCGGCTACTACACCATGCGCAGCGACTGGTCGCCGAAGGCGCGCTACATGGCGATCGACGGCGGGCCGTGGGGGACGACGCACCAGCATGGCGACCGGCTCAGCTTCGTCATCACGGCCTGGGGGGCGAAGTTCATCATCGACCCCTCGGGCACGCGCTACGCCAGCAATGAGCCGGACGCCTTCATCGGCGGCCAGCCCTCCGGCTTTCTGCACAACACCATCACGGTGGACGGCGTGGACGAGTTCCACAGCGAGGGCACCGTCGCCGAAACTACCGAGCCGCTTGGCAACGTCTGGGAGCACGGCACGGACTACACGCTCTTTGTCAGCGACTACTCGTTCCGGCCCGTCAAGCCCGTGACCTGGGAGCGCCGCGTCCTGTTCGTGGATGGGAGCTACTGGGTGCTGCAGGACGTGCTGACGGGAGACCAGAGCGAAGCGGAGATCGAGCAGAACTTCCAGTTCGAGGCCGACATCGAGATCGAGCTGCAGGGGACCAGCACGGTCGCCACCGCGCCCAACGGCGCGCGGCTGATGCTGGCGCCGCTGGACGCGTCGCTGCAGCCGGTTGTGACTGTGGGCGACAGGGAGCCGCACACGAGCTATTGG
>JAYENL010000125.1:0-10072 GCA_034722055.1 Armatimonadota bacterium | reverse complement strand
AGGCTGCCGTCCCGGCCTCCCCCCGCCCCGAGCTTCGCTCGGGCCACCCCCCTCCCTGGCGCCACACACGACGTGGCGCAAGCGGGAGGGGGGACGGAGCGCCCCATCCGCCATTGTCGCTCTCTCGCCCCCGAAATGTGGTACGGAGCGGCGGGCAGCCTTGCCCGCCGGCCGCTTGTCGTTGGCCCCCTCTCCCGCCTGCGGCGAAGCTGCCAGGGAGAGGGGGAAGGCAGTTCGCCCCCGCGAACTGCAAGGGGGTGAGGCCCACCGTGCCCACCATCCTCCCTCAAGAGGTCCCGCCCTTCGCACGTCGAAGAACCGCTGCAGCGCGACTGAGACCAAGCGGAGACCTGCAGATAGAGGGAGGGTCCGAACGTGGCCAAGATCAAGGCCGGAGTCATCGGGGCCGGGATCGGGACGTATCACATCGAGGCCTACCAGGCACACGAGGATTCCGAGGTCGTAGCGCTGTGCGATCTCAATGAGGAGCTGCTGGCGGAGACCGGCGAGGACTACGAGATCGAGAAGCTGTTCACTGACTACGAGGACATGCTGGAGCTGGAGCTGGACTGTGTCAGCGTCTGCGTCCCCAACAAGTTCCATGCCCCCATCACCATCGACTGCCTGAAGGCCGAGAAGAACGTCCTCTGTGAGAAGCCGCTGGCCCGGACCGCCAAAGAGGGCCAGAAGATGGTGGATGCCGCCGAGGACGCCGGCCTGACCCTGATGGTCCAGTTCAACAACCGCTTCCGGCCGGAGGCCCAGGTGCTGAAGGGGCACGTGGATGACGGCACTTTCGGCGACATCTACTTCGCCCGCTGCGGCTGGATCCGCCGCAATGGCATTCCGGGATGGGGCGGCTGGTTTACGCAGAAGGAGATCGCAGGGGGCGGGCCGCTGATCGATCTTGCGGTGCACATGCTGGACCTGACTCTGTGGCTGATGGGCAACCCCGAGCCCGAGATGTGCATGGCCTCCACCTACTCGGTGTTCGGGCCGGAGATGGAGGCTCTGGGGCCGTGGGGCACCCCGGACCCCAAGGGGACCTTCGACGTCGAGGACATGGCTGTGGGGATGCTCAAGTTCGCGGACGGCCAGACCGTCATGCTGGAGGCCTCCTGGGCGTCGCGCATCAAGCGGGAGTGGGTCTACTCCACGCTCTGCGGCACTGAGGCCGGCGCGAGCCTGGAGCGCGTCTTTGCCATCGACGGCGTTGATGAGACCGCCATCGACACCCTGGAGCTGTATACCCAGGAGCAGGGCGAGGCTGTGGATCGGGTGGTTAAGCTCGAGCCCGATGAGGCGATGGGCAGGCACACGGCGGTGGAGCACTTCGTGGACTGCCTGGTGGAGGGCCAGGAGCCCATCTCGCCGGCCACCGACGGCCTGCGCATCATGAAGATCCTGGACGCCATGTACAAGTCCGCCGACCAGGGCAAGGCGGTGAAGATCAGGTAGCCGGACACATCCTGGCAGTGCGTAGCAGAAGTTCCGGTATTATGCGGCGTCACGGTGGTGCGTTTGCTCAGGTTCCATCCCGGCACACGCGTTAAGGAGTGCAGGCGCCCTCGCCTGCACGCTGTTTGGGCCTTGGGCGGAGCGTCCCGGGCCGGGGTGGAACCTTCGGCCTGCTCGCCCTGCTCACAGGCCTCACCGGGCGCTGCGCGCCCGGCAGCCCCTCCACCAGGCACGCCGCGCATCTTGAAGACAACCAAGCCGCCGAGCGCTCCCCTCGCCACCATACGGAGGGTTGCGCAGATTACCACCAAGGGCACGGGCGGGTCTACCGCAACTGCCGATCGATCTTCGCCATGCAGCGCGGACAGGGCTCGACGCTCTTGCGATCCGTGTCCGCGAGGCGATTCGAGAAGTGCATGACGCAGTTGGGGTTAGGGCAGTGCCGCAGGCCCAGGGTGTGCCCCAGCTCATGCACGGCCTCCTTAGCCGCGCGCTGAAGCAGCAGCTTCTCGTCCGGCTGCCCGCCCCAGAACTCCGGCCGGAGGCGGGTCAGGGACATCACCGCCACCCGCCCCGGCAGCTCCGCCTGGCCGAAGACGAAGTTCAGATCTCCCGCATACAGGTCCGCGTCGGCGACTCCCAGCACGCGGTCCGCTGCCGGAGCCTGCGCCTCTCGCACCCTGTTCAGCAGCGCGCCGACGAGGTACTGCCCCCGCGCCGGATCGTAGACCTCGGCGGGCAACGGCAGCGAGCCGGGGGCCACAGTCGCAGTCGGCACCAGGACCTCCTCGACGCGCCGGGCGATCTGCTGGGCCAGCCGCCGGTCAGCGTCGCCGAAGAGGATCAGACGCACCCGCATGGCGCTGGTCCTTCCGTGCGTGGTTCACCGCGGCAGGCCGGCCCGGCGCGCACACCGGTCGCAGAATCGGGCCGGCGTGCGATCCACCGACATGACCGTGGCGCCGAAGTGCATCACGCACCGCTCATCCGGACAGTGCCGCAGCCCCAGGGCATGACCGATCTCGTGCATAAACACCTTCACGCCTCGTTCCAGCAGCAGCGGCCCATCGGGCTCGCGTCCCCAGAACTCGGGACGCAGGCGCGCCAGCGAGCACACCGCCACGCCGCCACCAAGCACCGCCTGCCCCAGCACGAAGTTCATTTCGCCTGTGTAGAGGTCCGCCTCCGTGACGGCCAGAAGCAGGACGCGATCGTCCTCGCTGACCTCATGCAGTCGAGACAGGAAGGCGCTGGACTCGTACTGCTCGCGCTCGGCGTCGTAGGCGTCATCCGGCAGAGGGAGCATTTCCTCCGCCACGAGCACCTGAACCCCCAGCTTCGCCTGCAGGCGGCGCGCGATCTCCCCGACCAACTCGCGGTCGGCGCCCTCGACCAGGGTGACCGCCACCTTGGAAGGAGCAGACGGCCGGCCGACCCACCGCGCCAGTACCATGCCGATCACGGCCAGAGCGGCTATCAGGACGACGCCCGTGACCAAGGCGGGCCTCCGCCCGCTCGCACGCGGCGATCCGGGGCACTCTATGCCACTACCGTCGCCTGTCGCAGCAGTCATGCTGATGGGGTAGAGCCAGCAGGGCGGAAGGATGTTCCGGGCCGGGGCTACTACTGCTCGACGAGGTCGCGGACCTCGGGGTAGAGCCTCTCGAGGGCCTCCTCCGGCGTCGCCTCCCCGGTCAGGACGGGGTGCAGGTGTCGCTGCATGCGCCGCGAGACCTCCAGGTAGCTGGGGATCTCGTGACGCTTGCGGCCGGAGGTGAGCAGCTCGTAGAGGGTGGGGTAGTGCGGATTGAAGGCCAGCACCTCCGGATCGCGGTACAGCGACTGGATGGTCGGCGCCGGCCCCCCGCGCATGGCCCGCTCCTTCTGCACCTCCGGGCTGGCCATGAAGCGGATGAACTCGCCGGCCGCGCCCGGAGCGCGGGCGTTGACTGGAATGCCGAAGTGCCAGCCGCCCAGGAAGCTGTAGCCGCGGTCGCCGCGCGGGCCGTGCGGCGGCCCGGCCACCCCGACCTTGCCCTGCAGCGGGCTCTCGGGGCGGTTGATCTCCTGCAGCACGCTGGGCAGCATGTAGAGGAAGACCGTGCGGCCCTCGATGAAGTCCTCCTGTGGCTCCAGGCCGCCGCTGTAGGTTGTCACGCTGACGGGCGTGAGGCGGTGCTCATGCACCAGGGAGTGCATGAAGCGGAGGGCCTCCAGCGCCTCCGGGCTGTCGAGGCGGCAGGCGCCGTCCTCGCCGACCACCGAGCCCCCGTTGCTCCACAGGTTCGTCAGGAAGGAGCTGCTGAGGCCCTCGTAGAGGTATGCGGGGAACTGGAAGCCGATGAGCTCGCCCGGCTCGTCGGCGGTGATCTTCGCGGCCTGCTCCACGAGCTCATCCCAGGTGGCCGGCGGGGCGTCGAAGCCATGCTTCTCAAGCAGATCGCGGCGGAACAGCAGCGTGCCGCAGACCGAGATGGCGGGGACGGCGTAGAGCTCCCCGTCCATCATTGCCGGCTCAACGATCTCCTCCATGTGCTGCTCCCGCTCGCTTGGCGGCAGCAGCTCGTCCACGACCCGCAGTTGGCCGGAGGCCACCACCTCCGGCGTCCAGTAGAGGCACAGGGGAGCCACCGACAGGTGAGTGCTGTCCGCGCGCAGAGCGGTGCGAACGGTGTCCAGCGCCTCATCGGGGTTATAGGGGATCTCGAGGGAGACCGGCTGTACGTTGGGGTGCATCTGCGAGAAGCGCTGCAGCAGCTCGGCGTTGAGCTGCTCGTCGAACTCGCTGAAGCTGCGTACCGACAGCGCGATGGCGGTGGTGCGGGCCGCGCCCGCCATCAGGCCCTCGGCGCCCTCGAAGCGGCCCAGCACATCAATGCCCCGGTCCTCGATCACATACCGCCAGATGCCAGTGTCATGGCCCGAGCCGCGCATCTTCAGCACCGAGATGGCGCGCTGGATCTCGCTCTCCAGCTCCAGGTACTTCATGAGGATGATGCCGTCCACGATGATGGACAGATGCTCGCTGGAGACGTAGGTCTGGCCGAACAGCTCCGGCACCTCGGTCACGACGATGGCCGTCACGCCTCGGGAGTCCAGCACGCTCACCAGCTCGTGGACGGCCTCCCGCACGCTGTCCTCAGTCCCGAAGGCCAGGTCCAGGTCGGTGAGGCTGTCGAAGACCAGGCGCTTGGCGCCCAGGCGGTCGATCTCGTCGATGATGTCCAGCAGCAGCTTCTCGAAGCGCACCGAGATCGGGAACCGGTGGAGAATGCTGACCAGGCCCTGGTCGCGCATCCCCTGCAGGTCGATCCCGAAGCTGGCCGCCTGGCAGGTGAGCTTGACGGGGGACTCCTCGAAGGTCACGAAGACCCCCGGCTCCCCGATCTCGCCGCCTTGATGGATGAACTGAAGGCCGAGCGTCGTCTTGCCCACGCCCGCGCTGCCGGCCACCAGCGTGGCGCTGCCCGCCACCAGTCCACCGTCGAGCATGCGGTCGATGCCTGCCACGCCGGTGGAGACGCGATCCACGGGGCAGGTCTCGGCCATCTGCTTGGGCGCCGGCTCGTAGCGGGGGTAGACCTCCGGTCCCGCCGCGGTCAGCTCGAAGCCGTGGCGGCCAGAGCGGTGGGCGCGGCCGCGCGACTTCACGATCTCCACGAAGCGGCGCCGCCGGAAGTCGCCGACCATGCGGTTATCCAGCCGGACGACGGTGTCGCACAGATACTCCTCGAAGGGGATGTCCACGAGGTCGGTGGCTCCGAGCTCCTTGGTCACCACCGTCGTCAGGCCGGCTCGCTTGAGGCCGTTGATCATGCTGTAGAACAGCGATCGCAGCTCCCGGGGGTCATCGGTGACCTGTTCCAGGTGAGAGGCGCTGTCGATGAGTATCCGCTGGGCGCCCATCTCGGTGACGAGGCGATCGACCACCCCGCCGACCTCACTGAGCTGATCGAGGAACACGTCCGGAGAGGTGCACATGATGCGCAACTGGCCCTGGGACTCCAGTGCGGCGATGTCCCAGCCGAACTGGGCAGCGTCCTCGATCATCTGCTCGGGGAACTGCTCGAAGGTGATGGCGATGCCCGGCTCCCCGGCCTCGCCAGCGCCGTGATAGAGGAAGCCGAGCCCCACGGTGGTCTTCCCGGTGCCGGGGATGCCCTCCAGCAGCGTGCAGGAGCCGCGGCGCAGGCCCCCGCCGAGAAGCTCGTCCAGCCCCGGCATCCCGGTACTGACCCACTCAGCCATCCGCGCCACTCCCACCCGCGTTCTGGCCGGCGGCCCGCTGCTCGAGCCGCCGCTGCACGAGCATCAGGATGATCTCCTTGCGGGCGTCCGGGTCCTCGTGGTAGGCGTCGCTGACGTGGCAGAGCATCCGCCAGACCTCCGGAGAGGGGGAGAGGGCGAAGACCTGGTAGCGCCCGTCGCCCCGCGACAGCGCCTCAAGGTAGCCCTGCTCGGCCATGCGGACAAGCGCCGGCTCCACCTCGTCCACCGAGCGGTGGGTGCGCAGCGCGATGCCGGCGGCGGTATCAAACGCGCGCGGGTTGGCCTGGTAGAACAGCGCCACGTCGAGCCCCACCAGGTCCTGTGCCGTCTCCTCGATGAAGCCTCGCACGCGTTCATCCATGGTCATCATCCGCGTGTCCGTCGTCAGCCTGCAGCCCGATGGAGTACATTATAGTATACCATCTTAAGGTTTTTTCGTCGCGCATCCCCCACAGACCTCCCCGACTTTCAGATTGCCGGCCTTGGGCTGAGGTGAAGGTCGCCCCTCGCCGGTGGCGGAAACTCGGCCTGGCAACAGCGACACGGGCCCTCAGCCTACAGAACGCCCATCCGCCGCCTTAGTTCGCTTCCGCTGCAGGGAGTGAGATTATGGATGTGCCCATCCGCCCGCCCAGACCGGAGCATCCCAGGCCCGACTTCCACCGCGGCCTGCGCCCCGGCGTTGACTGGCTCAACCTCAACGGAACGTGGGACTTCGAGTTCGACCCTGACAACGCCGGCCTCGCCGATGGCTGGTTCGAGCCCCCGGAGGTCGCCCTCTCGCGGCGGATCGTGGTGCCCTTTGCCTGGGAGAGCCACCTGGCGTGGGGGACTGAGGCGCAGGCCGGCAACCAGAGCTGGTTCAGCCGGGAGGTCTACCGGGACCCGGCCTCCGTCACGGTCGAGAACTACCGCGAGGCGCCCCGCCACACCATCGGCTGGTACCGGCGCGGCTTCGAGCTCCCGGCGGACTGGCACGACCGCCGCGTCTTCCTGAATGTGGAGGCCGCGGACTGGGAGCTGCGGGCCTGGGTCAATGGTGCTGCGGTGGGGCAGGCCGAGAGCGGCTACCTGCCGGTGAGCTTCGATGTCACGGACGCGCTGGTGGAGGGCGAGAACACCCTCGTCATCCGCGTGCACGATCCGCAGGAGGAGAGCCGCAAGCCGCTGGGCAAGCAGGTGCCGAGCTGGTACACGCCCACGAGCGGCATCTGGCAGACCGTGTGGCTGGAGCCGCGGGCCCGCGCGCACATCCTCGCCGCCCCCGTGCTGCCGTCACTGGCGGAGGAGCGCGCCACGGTCCTCGTCGAGGTTGCGGGCGATGACGAGTCTAGCCTCAGCGTCGCCGCCGAGCTGCGAGCCTCCACAGGCGCCGCCGCGGCGCACGGCGAGCCAGTGCCGGTAACCGACGGCCGGGGACGGCTGGAGCTGCCGGTTCCCGACGCCATCCCCTGGAGCCCGGACGCACCACACATGTACCGCCTGCAGGTGCACCTGCTGCGCGAGGGCCAGGTCGTGGACACCGTGCACACCCAGTTCGGCATGCGGGACGTGGACGTGGGGCCGCTGGGCGAGGACGGCCCTACCTACATCCGGCTCAACGGGGAGCCCGTCTATCTCCGGGGGGCTCTGGATCAGTCATTCACCCCCGAGGGCGTTTACGCCCATGCCAGCAACGCCGACATCCGCCGGGACCTGCTGCTGGCGCGCCAGGCCGGCCTCAACTTCCTGCGGCTGCACATCAAGACCCCTGATCCCCGGTACTGCTACTGGGCGGATCGAGTGGGTGTCATGCTCATGTGCGACATGCCCAACCTGGGCTATGACGGGTACTCGCAGGTGGGGCGAGAGCGCTGGGAGCGCACCGCGTGGGGGCAGATCCGGCGCGACTTCAACCATCCCAGCATCATCGCGTGGTGCCTCTTCAACGAGACCTGGGGGCTGGGCGGGCGCGACTACGCTCAGATGCCACAGCGGCAGCAGTGGGTCAGGGACTGCTACGAGCGCGCCTCCGAGCTCGATCCCACCCGGCTGGTGGAGGACAACTCCGCGTGCCTGAATGACCACGTGATCACTGACATCAACTCCTGGCACTTCTACATCAACGATTACCAGGAGGCCCGTGCGCATATCGAGGAGGTCGTTGAGCGCACCTGCCCCGGCTCGGACTTCAACTACGTTCCCGGCCGGACGCAGGGCGACGAGCCGCTGCTGTGCAGCGAGTACGGCGGCATCTCGGCCCGCATGGGCGACCTCGACGTCTCCTGGTGCCTGCTGTTGCTCACCAACGAGCTGCGGCGGCATGAGGAGATATGCGGCTACGTCTACACCGAGCTGACTGACATCGAGTGGGAGCACAACGGGCTGTACAACTATGACCGGAGCCCCAAGCAGTTCGGCTACGATCCCGCCATGATCCTGGGGGAGAGCTTCGTGGGCTTCGACGGCCCTCCCGGCAGCACCGTGGAGCCGGGCGCGGAGGTCTCGATCCCCCTCTTCCTGCGGCCGTCCGCGAGGGCCGAAAAGCTGGCCGGACGCCTCCGCTGGTCGGCCACCTTCATCGACCGCCTCTGCCGCGAGCGGGTCATCATCCGCCCGCGCGGCCTCGACGACTTCGACGCCGAGAGCGCCAGCCTCACGCTCACAGTCCCCGACGAGCCGGGCCTCACCCGAGTGCAGGCTTTCCTGCACGACACGCTGGGGCGTCCGGTGGCATGGAACTTGCGGGTCCTCGAGAGCGTCACAGAACTACCACCCACGGGCACCGGCGGCGCGATGGTGCTCACGGCTCTTCCAGGCGACTGCCAGGCCCACTTCGAGGGCGATGTGGAGCGCGCGGAGGTCGGTGGCGAGGTGCATCTGCTGGCCGGCCAGGGAGATGGCACAGCGCAGTGGCGTTTCGCTCTTCCGGATGAGGTGGAGCCTGGCCAGATCTGTGCGCTGACGCTGATGGCGGAGCTCTCCAGCGCCAGGCCCGGTGCTCCGCAGACGGACGAGGACCGCTGGCCGTCGCTGGTGGAGATTGCCTTTGGGGAGCAGACCGTGCGGCGGGTGGTGCTTCCCGACCAGCCGGCGGACGCCCGCGGGGCGCTGTCGCACATGCACGGGCTGCTGGGGCGCTATGGACAGATTGTGACGGCGCGCCTGAGTGGCGACAGGGCTCGGGCGGCCGTCAGCGAGGGGGGAATCGGTGTGCGGTTGACCGTCAGTGACTCCGGCGCGGACCGCGGGGGGCTCACCATCTACGGATCGCGCGCCGGACGTTACCCATGCGATGTCACCCTTCAGGTGGACTGCTTGCATGGAATCTGAGTTGCAGCAGACACGTCTCAGCAAGAGAATAGGGCCTGTTTCCGCGAAACTTCACAGTGGCGGCGGTGTTACTATCTCATAGCGGGCCGGCTGGCGGTCGCAACTGACACCATGGGGCGGCAAGGAGGCACAGCCGATGCGGTTCCGTAACGGTTTCACACTCATCGAGCTGCTCGTCGTCATCGCGATTATCTCCATTCTCGCGTCCATCCTCTTCCCTGTGTTCTCGAGGGCACGGGGCAAGGGGCGGCAGGCGGCCTGCATCTCCAACGTCAGGCAGCTCACACTGGCGATCAGCATGTACGCGCAGGACTACGATGAGATCATCCCCTACGGGCAGATCGGGTTCACCGCCGACACCCAGTGGTATAACGCCATCTTCCCGTATACCCGCAACCGCCAGATCATGTTCTGCCCCGACCGCAAAGACAAGGCGCCCGGCTATGGCATGGCCTACCTGGCCAGCGGCAAGCCCCTGAACAGCTTCTGGGACGCCTCCACCAAGATCACCGTGGGCGACGTGCGTCCCGAGGCCATCGGCGCCAACGGGAAGACTGGCGACGACGGCTGGTGGATCACCGATCCCGGCAACAACATCTGCGGGGCGCCCGCCGACACCAGCTTCTCGGGCAACAACTGGCCACAGCGGCACAACGATGGGGTGATCTACGGCTTCGCGGACGGCCATGTGAAGTGGGCGCGGGAGGAGCAGCTCGACACGCCCATCTACTGGGACCCCACGCAGCCGACGGAGTAACAGACCCTCTGTCCCGGCGATCACACACAGCGCGCGGCGCCGCCGCGCGCTGTGCCGCTGTACGGCCCAGCCGGCGCCGTCAAGGGGATATCCCACGCCCGCCGCCTGCGCGCTCAGAGATATGGGCTTAAGTTTTTTGTGGCGACAAGGAGGTATCTCGAAGGCAACGGGGAAGACGCCTGAGACCGCCGGGGGCGTGCTGCCATCCCAGATGACGGGAGGAGTTCGTATGCGTCGAGGATTCACTTTGATTGAGCTGCTCGTAGTGATCGCTAT
>JAYENL010000124.1:0-1886 GCA_034722055.1 Armatimonadota bacterium | reverse complement strand
TCCTTCAGCGACGGCCCCGTCTGGGCGGGGTTCGAATGCCAGTGCATCCACCGCACCTGCTGAGCCCGCTCGTCGCGCAGCACGTCTCGGAAGACCTCCTGGAACTTCTCCGGCCCGGCGAACATCTCGTACGCGATGAACCCCAGGCTGTAGACGTCGGCCCGGCCGTCCACCGGCGCCCCGGTGAACATCTCCGGGGCCATGTACTTGGTGGTCCCCATGGGCAGGCTCGTCTTGCCGCCCGAATGCCCGATGAGGCCGAAGTCCGTAATCTTCAGGGCCCCGTCCTTGGCCATCATGACGTTGGCGGGCGTCAGATCGCGGTGCACGATCTGACTCTTGTGCATCGCGCGGAGCCCGAGGGCCGTAGAGAGCAGCACGCCCAGCCCGGTCTGGAGCGGCACGGGGCCGCGGTCCATCAGGGCACGCAGCGTCGTGCCCTCCACGTACTCCATCACGAGATACAGTTGGCCGTCCTGCTGGATCAGTTCGTGGACGTTGACGATGTTGGCCTGGGAGGAGGAGAGTTTGGCCAGCGTCTGGGCCTCGGTCCGGAACCGCGCGAGGAACCGTTCGTCCTGCGCCAGGTGGGGCGCAATCTGCTTGATGGCCACCGAGCGGTCCAGCGACGGGTCGTAGGCCTTGTAGATGACGGCCATGCCGCCGGTGGCGATCTGCTCGCCGACCTCGTACTTGCCGAGTTTCATGCCGGGTTTCAGCGAACCCGAGAAAGGCTGGTCAGCCATGGTGTTCGGTTGCTCCGGATTCGGTTCGGCCTCCTACGGGTTAGTACTACAACGCGACAAGGCCCTTTTGCGCGGTGGGTCGGAGCCTGTCCCGAGAGTCTGTGATTTTTTAGCGCGCTTTTTCTGTTCAAGTGCGCTATAACGTGACCATGAAAACTCCCACGCCGAATACGCCCCGTCAAGCGCCGCCCAAGCCGCGGCTGCGTAAACCGGACCGCCACCAGACGCTGCTGGTGCCTCTGTGCCCGGACGACCTCGTGCCGCCGGACCACGAGGTGCGCACCGTGGTCGGCGTCGTGGCGAAGATGGACCTGTCGCGGTTTCACGAGACGATCAAGGCCGTCGAGGGCGAAGCCGGCCGCAACGCCACCGACCCGGCGCTGCTGGTGGCGTTGTGGCTGTACGCCACCATCCGGGGCGAGTCGTCGGCCCGCCGGCTGGCGACGCTGTGCGAGGAGAGCCGCCCGTTCCAGTGGCTGTGCGGCGGCGTGACGGTCAACTATCATCTGTTGTCGGACTTCCGCACCGCGCACCTGGACGCCCTGGACGATCTGTTCACGCAGTGCATCGCCGCGTTGGTCGGCAAGGGCCTGGTGACGGTGGAGCGTATCAGCCAGGACGGGACGCGGGTGCGTGCCAGCGCCGGGGCCGCCAGTTTCCGCCGTGAAGCGCGGCTCCAGCACTTGCTTGACGAGGCCCGCCGGCACGTGGAGGAGGTGCGTCGGCAGTTCGAGGACGAGACGTACGCGGCGGAGGTGGGCGCGCGTCGCCGCGCGGCCCAGGAGCGTGCGGCCCGTGAGCGCGAGGAGCGTCTGGAGGCGGCGCTGGAGGCGTTGCCGGACCTGAAGCGGCGTCAGGCGGAGGCGGCCCGGCGGGCGGGCAACGGCGTGCGCGGCCAGAAGATCCGCGCCAAAGAGCCGCGGGTCAGCACGACGGACCCCGAGGCCCGCGTGATGAAGATGGCCGACGGCGGATTCCGGCCGGCCTACAACGTCCAGTTGGCCACCGACACCGAGAGCCGGGCCGTCGTGGGTGTGGACGTGACGAACGAAGGGTCGGACGGGGCGGGCCTGTCGGAGCCGATGCGCGACCAGGTGGAAGCGCGGACGGGGCGGAACGTGCAGGAGCATCTGCTCGACG
>JAYENL010000123.1:7243-10160 GCA_034722055.1 Armatimonadota bacterium | reverse complement strand
GTCGAGAAGACGGTATTATGTAAACCAAGCGCAGTCAAGAACAGGGAGGGTATGAGGTGTTGCATGAAGTCATTCGGCGAGCGGCTGAAGCAGGCGCGAGCGGCGGCGGGCTTGAGCCAACGAGATCTGGCTGAGGCGGCGGGGCCGCTGTCTGCTAACGCGATCTCAAAGTACGAGAGGGACCTGATGGAGCCCGGCTCCGATGTGCTGCGGCGGCTGGCCGCGGCCCTCCGTGTCAAGACGGGCTACTTCTACCGCCCGGTTCAGGTGTCTGTGAAGTGTCCGGCATATCGGAAGCACAGCAGGCTGGGCAAGAGGCAGCAGCACTCAGTCGAGGCCCGTATCGTGGAGTTCCTTGAGCGCTACATCGAGGTCGAGGAGATGTTCGAGCCCGGCCAGGTGCCGACGTTTGAGCTTCCGGACGCGTGCGGCATGGACATCTCGGAAGTGGCCGACGTGGAGGAGTTCGCCGATCGCCTCCGAGACCAGTGGGAGCTGGGAGCCGACCCCATCGCCAACCTCTGTGAGACGCTTGAGGATCAGGGCGTCAAGGTCATCCTCCTTGACGATGTGGATGACCAGTTCGACGGCTACTCGTGCTGGGCGAACGAGCAGATCCCGGTCGTGGCCAGTCGCGGAGATGCTGCACTCCCGGGGGACCGGCAGCGTTTCACCTTGGCCCATGAACTCGCTCACCTGTTGCTGGAGCGGACGAAGATGGAGGGAGTGGACGTCGAGAGGGCCTGCCATCGGTTTGCCGCTGCGTTCCTGGTTCCCAGGTCAGCGGTGTTCCCGGAGGTGGGGCAGAGACGCGACGGCCTGTCGTACGTGGAGCTGCTGTCGTTGAAGCAAAAGTGGGGGCTGAGCATGTCAGCCTGGGTCCGGCGCATGGCGGACCTCGGGATCATCAGCCAGGGCCAGTACCGATCTGCGATGAAGCAGTTCCGCAGTAAGGGCTGGCACAACCGAGAGCCGGGCGAGCAGGTGGAGCCGGAGAGAACGCTCAGGTTCGAGCGGCTGGTGCAGAGGGCGGTCGCGGAAGACCTGATCTCCGTCGCCCGTGCGGCTGACTTCCTGGGGAAGCCCCTGATCGAGGTCCGAAAGGAGATGGGCTGGCCCACCGCGGAGGTGGCTGAGGCCTGAGGCTCATCACCGACGCCAACATCTGGATTGACCTGGACAACGGCCACCTTCTGGAGGCCGTCTTCCCCTGCTCGTTGATGAGTCGGTCATACCGACGGAACGGGCGGCATCGCAACGTGCACTTTCACTTCACGCCCACGCACGCCTCATGGCTCAATCAGATCGAGATCTGGTTCTCTATCCTGTCGCGGGCGGCGCTGAAAGGTGCCAGGTTCACCTCCCCCCGACAGGTGCGTCAGGCCATCGATCGGTTCATCGAGGCCTACAATGAGACGCACGTCCCCTTCGAGTCGCGGAAGCAAGTAGTGGCGCCCGGAAGGCTCAGGGCAAAGTACGCGGACCTCTGCAGTAAGCACTACTCAGTCCGGGTCCGTGGATTGGAGAAGCAGACACCTCATAGGCGCCTGGCCTTGAGATACACGCGGCCGATGGGGTGTCGGGTCCCGGACAGG
Source organism: Armatimonadota bacterium (assembly GCA_034722055.1). GTDB lineage: Bacteria > Armatimonadota > Zipacnadia > Zipacnadales > UBA5352 > JAYENL01. The sequence continues at coordinate 8,565 of JAYENL010000123.1, read as the reverse complement.
GCTCTACGCGAGGCCGCAAGGCGCAGGTGGAACCGACCTCCCTGTCTCTCAAGCCACGTGGAGGCGAAAAGGTCGTACAGCGACATGCCCGGGCGAGTCTGCAGTTCGCAGTCGATCTCCACCGGCTCGAGGCTCGTCATGAGTACAACCACTCCGTGCTCATACTCCCTGAGGACCGCGCCGTCGAGTTCTTCCGGGCCTTCGCCGAGGGGTTGTCCGAGATCCACGAAGTAAAGGGGACCCCGGTACTCGTGACCGGAGTACCATCCGCTGCAGAAGCTGTGGTGGCCCCAGAGCGCTGCCGCGCAGTACGAGTAGTAGATAGCCTCGAGGTCCAGCGCCCTCTGGAGCACTGCATTCTCGGCTCCGCGGTAGCGGGGCCGCGCGTAGTCCAGAAAGAACAGCTCCCCACGCGGAGGGGTTCTTCGCAACGCCTCCGTGCAGGCACGATACATCTCCTCGATCCCCAAGTGGCCGGACCAGGGGCGGAAGTATGTCTCCCTCACCGTCTCCCCGCCGACCTCAGTCTCGGGCCCCCAGGCGTGGCTGGTCGCATAGCTCTCCGCAAGGTCGTAGTCAACGTCCGCGAGGATCGGCTGATCGGAGCGAAAGGCCTGGTTGGTGAAGATCAAGCAGTCCGGGTCCCTTGCACGCAGCAGAGCCAGAAACGCGGCCACGGCCGTGTCGTAAGGGACGCCCGGATGGCGCGTTCGCCAGAGCTCCACCACCTCCGGCGGAAGCGCGTACTCCCCGGCATAGTCGAAGAAGATGCCGTCGTATCCGGTGAGCAGCCGCGCGGCTGCCAGCTCCTCGCAAAGCCGGGACCTTAGGGCCTCGCTGGTGAAGTCGAAGTAGTAGGCCGGCTGGCCGCTCAGACTCGGGAGTGGCTGGGGGGACAGGAGCTGGTCCGCGGACCGGGACACAAGCTCCTCGCACCAGTCTCCGTAGGGCGGGTCGCGCGAATGCGGGCCTTCGTACATGCCGTTTGTCCAGAAGTACAGGAACAGCCTGCAGCCCTTGCTCTGAAGCAAAGACCGGGTCTCCTGATCGGCAACGCCCACTCCGTTCGCGAGCACAACGTCGAAGCGGCCCAACCACTCGATTGCGTCTCGATGCTCCTCAGGCCGCGCCAGCACTTCCGCGTCGGTGAACGCGAAGGCGCCGCGGCGCATTGGGACGCCCGAGGGCACGACCTCGGTGGCCAGAGCACATGGTGACGTGAGGACACACGTGACAAGCACGAGCCTCAAGGTCGCTCTGATGTGACCCACCTCCGATCATGGATATCACTCGCCACGCCAGCGGCACCCGGAGGTGACCGC
>JAYENL010000123.1:0-7143 GCA_034722055.1 Armatimonadota bacterium | reverse complement strand
GGGACGTCGGCGCCCTCGCCGATGATCTGCAGCGTGTTGACATCGCCCGAGCGGTGCAGCAGCCACGTCGCGCCCGCGGCGCCGTCCGGGACCGCCATCGGCTCGGTGAGTGTCTGCTCGTCATTGCTGGCGATCTGCCAGTGCTCGCGCTCGCCCTCCGGCGCGGTAAGCTGCACCGACGTCGCGCCCTCAATGGCTCTCACGCGCAACTGCAGCGAGGTTGTGCCCGGCGGCACGTAGATGCAGTAGCCCGCCTCATCGCGCGGGAACAGCCGCCCCTCGATGGGGAAGGCGACCGGCAGCGCGGGCTCCACCCCGATCGGCTCGTGGGTCGCTCCGAAGCTGCCCGGCCGGGCAACGGTCAGCCGGTAAATGCCCGTCTGCCCGTCAGCGGGCACCGCGAGCTCGAAGACCTTGCCGCCGCTCGGGTAGGTCTCGACGTGGCGCGCGGCCTCTGTCCCATCCGGCGCGGTCACCACCAGCGTCCACTCCGCCTGGTCGTAGCTGTGCTCGGTGCTGACGCTGAGCGTGAACGGCGCGTCCTCGCGCTCGAGCAGCCACGCCTCGACCGTCTCGATCTTGGTGGGCTCACCGTCGATGATCGGCCGTTCGCGCAGGAACGGCAGCGCAAAGCCCTCAGTGATGCGGAAGAGCGGGTCGGGCTCAACCGGCTCGCCATGCCGCGCGATGGCCGCCAGCAGGTTCGGCGCGCGTTGGACGCCGTAGCCGCTGAGCGAGGTCTGCCCGGCCATGATCAGCCCCTGCAGCAGCGGATCCTCGCCTCGATAGACCGAGGCCTCGAGACGGTCAAGCTCCCACAGCCCCCGCGCGAGATACTTCGGGTCGCCCGATATCACGTAAGCATACGCGAGGATGTTGACCTGCCCGGCCACGTGGTAGGTAGAGAACGAATCCCCGTTACCGGCTATGTAGGCGTCGGCGAAACGCACGATGGCCCTCGCCGCGGCCTCGTCGCCGGTCAGCTCCCACCAGCGCTCCAGCCATGGCGCGTAGTTCTCCCACTGCGGGAAGGAGCCGTCCTCGTTCTGCGTGGAGATGAGGTGCTCGGCGAGCCTCTTCGCGTAGGCGAAGTAGCGCTGGTCGAGGGTCTCCTTGTAGAGCTCGATCATCGCCGCGCAGGTCCCCGCGCCCTCGCGGTGGCCGAACGGTGAGCGATCCTCCTCAACGACGGCATCGCCCCACTGCTGCGCGACCTCAAGCCCCCGGCGGTCGCCGGTCAGGTGCCAGTACCACAGTGCGAAGTCGGTGGTCGAGTTGTAGTCGGTCAGCCGCCCGCCGGCGTGCCAGTGCACGAGGCCCTTGTAGTCGCACAGCGCCCCGTGGATCTTGCTCCGGGGCCAGTCGAGGCCCTCGAACTCCTCGGTGCTCCAGTGGCAGAAGCCCTCGTCGAGGACCTTGCGCGCGTTGCGCACGCCGTAGCGCCGGTAGTCCCGGTCGCCCGAGCGCACGTAGAGCAGCCACGGGACGCGGTTGCAGCCGTGATGGGTGTTACGCCAGCAGCGGTAGACGTCATGCCAGCGGCGGCGCGCAACGTCCCACGTGGTGTGCCCGCCGCCGAAGTTCCACAGCCCGTAGTCCTCGGTGAACTCCTGCATCCGGCGCTCGGCGTCGAAGGTCCCCGCGACCATCGCCTCGTACTTCCCGAACGCGTCCTCGTCCACCGGGTCGATCATCCCGAACACGCCCGAGGCGCACATCCACTCCGGCGAGGCCATCGCCACGGGCGGGTCCTGCAGGCGGGCGTTCAGCGCTTCGGCCTCATCTGGATCGACTGCGCCGTCGCCGAAAGCCATCAGCAGCTCGTGCGTCTTGGCCACGCCCATCCCGTTGGCCTCCTTGGAGGAGCGCACGTAGCGCATCTCGTACTCAGAGTACTCGCCCTCGTGCGCGTAGTAGCTCTCCGGCACCTGGAAGTCCAGCACATCGCCCTCATGCGCGAACCACAGGTACTGCAGGTTCGCGTCGGTCACCTCGGGAGTCGGGTCGGCGACGCCATGATCGGGCCAGGTGTGGAAGATCACGCCCTCGGGCGTCGCCTCAAGCTCCTTGGGGAAGAGCTGCCAGAAGTCGCGGCAGGCGAGGACGCAGTGGCCATCGCGGCCCTCGCCTGCGAACCAGCCCGGCGCACGGCCCGTCTCCTCGCGCTCGCCTGCGGACTCGATCACGGACCTGTCGTGATCGTACTGCAGCAGGTACGTCGGCTGCTCGGCGCTGACGAGTCGCTCGGCTGGGCCGTCGGCCGTGCCGAAGATCGCGCGCTCGACGGGCATTGGGATACGGAAGCCGATGTCGCTGAAGCGCAGCTCGCGCGAGTCCTCGGTCATGATCCAGGTGTAGAAGACCCGCACGTACGGCTTGCCGCGGTAGCCGTGGATGCGGACGATGTAGCGGCATTTCTGCTCGCCCACATCATTGACGTACCATCCGCGCGCCGTAACGACCCCACGCATGGGTCCTGCAAGCTCGATCTCCGCTGCGGCCACGATGTCCGCCCGGTCCACCTGGTACTCGATGCCCGCGTCATCCACAAAGTAGGGAAGAAAGAAGGGCTCCCCGGCGGAGAGATCGATGCTCAGCGGGTAATCGATCGGCGCCCGCGTCACGTCCTCGCCGAACTCCAGCGTGAACGTGGCGCCCTCGGCGGGCAAATCCGCCTGGAAGTCCAGCAGCAGCCACCGCACCGAGCCGTCCGGATACTCGCCTGTCACGGTCACCTGCAGCGGAAGCTCAGCCCCCGCCTCGTCGAGCAGGCGCACATTCTCGCCGGACTCCAGCGCGCCCTCGGGGAAGGGCACCCCGGTGGTGACCGGCTCGGCCTGCAGCGCCACGCCGGCGGGATTCTGCACCTCGATCGGGACCGTGGCGGCGAGGCAGGCCGCTGCCGCGGTCGCGAGCAGCAGGACAGAGATGGCGCATCTGCACATGGCTTTCTCCCTCCGGGGAGAGACCTCTGGCTCGGTGCGCACCTTCGCTGGGAGAGAGCCGGCGTCCTCTCCGTGGATGTAGACGCGAGCTGCGCGGCGGCAGAGAGGATGGACCTGCGCGAGCAGGGAAGGCAGCACCGGGGGCGGGAAGCAACAAGACGTCGCATGATCGATCGGCTACGAGAGGAGCTGCCCCGCCGTGAGGGGACTGCTGCTGTGCCTCGCGTTCGTCCTGAGCACCTCCGCCGTGCTCGCCGCTCAGGGCATCTCGCCCGACACCAGGGCGTGGCTGTCCGACACCCTCATCGTGTTGATGGACGGCACATATGGCCTCGACCACGCCCGCGACGTCGTCGCCACCGTGCGGCCGGACCTGATGGACTGGCATTTCGGCATCTACGGCAACATCGGCGATGTCTACCGCCGCAACGGCGTCCGGGTCTCGGGAGGGGCCTGGCAGCGCGAGTACCAGGAGTATGTCACCTGGTACGACCGCGAGTGGAAGCTCCGCATGGATCAGTTCCACACCAACGGCGTCGGCCGTCGGCTCAATGGCGATCCGGTCTGGGACAGCAGGGAGCGCTACTGCGCCTCCATGTGCCACAACGCGCCCAAGTGGCACACCTGGCACAACCAGGGCCTGCTGATGCCCGTGGGGCTAGCCGACACCATATCGCAGGACAACATCGACGTCGCCGGCTTCATCTTCGGCCGCGGCGCCTTCTGCAACTGGTGCCTGCGCGGCTTTCGGGACTACCTCCGCGAGCGCTTCACCGCCGCCGAGCTGGCGCAGATGGGCGTCCCCGATGTAGCGCGGCTCGACTTCGCCGAGTACCTCCGCGAGACCTATCCCGAGCCCGGCCCGGAGGTGCTCGAGGACCCGCTGTGCCGGGAGTATCTGAAGTACCAGCACATCTCGATGCTGGACAACTGGCGCGACGTGTGCCGGAAGGTGCGCGAGGAGGCCGCGCGCCGGGGCGTGCCGGTCCCCCCGATCTACGGCAACCAGTACGCGGCCCAAACCAACAGCTTCGGGCTGCACCAGTGCACCGAGGTCGATGTGGTCTGGATCGAGGATGGCCTGCGCCTGCCGACCGCCACCAACAATCATGCCTGGTCTGCCCTGCGCTACACGGTGGGCCGGGCCGCCGGCGGGCGCGGGCAGCCCGTCTGGTCGTGCCTCTACCCATCATCCGCCGACGCGCGGCTGACCGTCCTCAGCGAGGCGCTCGCCAACGGCGGAGTCCATGTGGCCAACTCCCCCTCGGAGCAGTACCAGCAGTTCTCGCGCTTCGTGCGCGACAATCGTCACCTGTTCACGCGGCGCCAGCCGGTGGCGCGGGTGGGGCTCATCGCCTCGCCGACCACGTGGATGTGGGGCCAGTTCCCGGGACTGGGCCTGAGGGACTCGCGCCCGCGCGACCTGTTTGGCGCCGCCGCGCGGGCGTTGGCGGACAGTCACGTCCCCTACGGCGCGGTTGTCTTCGGTCACCCTGAGGTCGTCGATGAGCGGCCGTGCCTGTCTGAGCTGGACCGGTACCGGGTCGTCGTCGCGGCGGGTGTCGAGTGCCTCAGCGAGGGCCAGGAGGCGGCTCTGCGGCGCTTCATCCAGCGCGGCGGCCACCTGGTGACGCTCGGGGACTTCGGTATCTATGACGAGGACCATGTACCCCGCACCCCGCCCGACCTGCCTGCCACCGCGCTGGCGCCGGAGCAGGCGGAGGCCCTGCTCGCGGGGGCCGAGTCGGGCACCGATATCGCCGCGGCCCGGAGGGCATTCGCCGATGCGGTCACCTCCGGCCCGGAGGAGGAGCGACTGATCCGCACCGATGCCGGCCCGCTGGTGTGGGTCAGTCTCTGGCAGCGGCCTGGCCGCAGGCTGGACATCCACCTGGTGAACTACGACATGCCCAGCGGTGATCTGGTGCCGGTGGAGCCGTGTGAGGTGACCGTGGCCGTGCCCGACGGCCTCAGCGTCTCCACGGCGTCGCTGGTCGGGCCGGAGCTCCCGCGCCGGGAGATCGACCTGCGGCGTGAGGGCAGCCTGGCCCACCTGACGGTGGCGGCTTTCAGGTCATATGTCATCATCTCCATCGGAGACCGGGCCGAGATGGCCGCGGCCGCGGAGATGGCACGGGCCGCGAAGGCCGTGGATCGCCTGCGAGTGGCGGGAGAGGACGAGGCGGCGGCACGGCTCGCGGCTGACCTTGCGGAGGCGGACCGCCGCTACGCCGACACGGAATACCAGGCGGCCGCGGCGGTCGCTCGCCGGGTGGCCGGCGCCGCCGAGACGGCGCTTGCGGATGCCGTGGCGCGCAGACAGGCCGCGAATGCGGCGGAGCGCCTCGCGCGCATCGAGCGCGGCACGGCGGCCATGCGCGCCTTCGACCTCGGGCCGGAGCCCACCGATGGCTGGCTGCAGATCACCGAGCGCACCACCTATGACGCACAGCGCGGCTTCGGCTGGATGATCACCGATGGGCTCGCAGGCGCCGGCGGCACGGAGCCCGATCCGCTGCACGGCGACTGGATCACCTCCGAGCAGCCGCGCACGCTTCGCGTGGACCTGGAGCCGGGCGCGTATCGGGTCAGCATCATCACCGGCGAGCTCAACGAGTCCTACCACTGGGGCGGCGATGTCGAGGTGAACGCGAACGGCAGGCCCATGCTGGTGGGCATCAAGCGCCGGGGCGGGGTCTGGCGCAGCGACGAGTTCGTCACCGACGTCACGGACGGTGTGCTGCGGCTCACCTTCTCGGCGCGGCCCGCCTGGTGGCCGATGACCTACGAGCACGAGTGGTCGGCGGCGGGCGTGATCGTCGAGTCCGCCTCCCCAGCGCTGCGAGGGGACGCACTGCCCCTGACTGAGTGGCTGGTCAGCGGACCGTATGACGATCGCGACTGGACGGGCATCCAGGCCGCCAACAGGCCGCCGGATGGGCAGCCCTGGCACAGCTACGCAACGCCGCCGGGCGTGCCGATCGTGGACTTCCGCCATCTGTTCACCGCCGACGATGAGGCGATGTTCCGCGCCAGGTCGGCCTTGGTCGCCGAGCGGCCATGTGAGGGTGAGCTGTGCATCGGGCTGCAGGCGCGGGGCAGGGTGTGGCTCAACGGCGAGCTGATCCTGCATGATGAGAAGGCCTCCGGGCTGTCGGCGGACGAGTACGTGCTGCCCGTCAGCCTCGCCGAGGGCGTGAATCTGCTCGACGTCCTGACGAGCACCGACTGGATCGGCGCGAGCCTGACCGCCTCGCTGCGCGGCGCAGATGGGGTGAGCTGTGCCTTCGAGCAGTTGCCTGAGGCCGCCGCCGGGCCCATCGCCGAGTATCCCGAGCCGGTCCTCGTGCTCGACCGACCCACGCTCACCCTTGGCGTGCCGAGCGGGGTCTCTGTTCGGTTCACGAACGCATCAGAACGGTCGGTGCGCTTGGTGACGCTGCTGGCGGCCCCCGACGAGGCCGAGATGGTGGACATCGAGCCGCTGGACGGCCAGGAGGCTCAGGTTGCAGCCCCCGGCGAGACCGTGACGGCGCGCTACCGTGTCACCATGACTGAGCCGGTGGACTCGGTCGATCAGTGGCACGGCTGGTCCCGCGACGTGCCGGGTAGGGTCAAGCTCGTCGCGACCGTCCGGTGCGGCGACCAGGAGCGGGTCGCGCGTCGCTGGGTGCCGGCGCTCTCGCCGCGCCTGGTGGCGAGTGTCACCCGCGCCGCCACGGCTGAGCGCCCCGCCGAGCTGCACGTCGAGCTGACCAACCCGACCGATCAGGCGATATCCGGCGCCGCCGCTCTCCTGGCCCCGGACGGATGGGCGGTGGTCGATGCCCTGCCCGAATCCCTGGCGGCGGAGCCGGGGGAGACGGCTGCGGCCATCGCCACGCTGCAGCCCGGTGAGGGCGTCGCATCGGGCGAGTACCCTGCCCACGTCACCTTCAGCTTCCGGCCCGGCGGGGGGCGGCCGATCGAGCTGCGCGCCACCGCCGTGGTGGCGCTGGTCGGGATCGCCGGCCAGTGGCACTTCGATGAGGGCGAGGGCGGGGTGGCCGCCGATGCCTCCCCCAACCACAATGACGGCACGGTTCAGCCGGGCGTTGCGTGGGCTCCAGGATATCGGGGACAGGCCCTGCGCTTCGATGGGGCCGGCTGCGTCGAGGTCCCGCACAGCGAGTCGCTGAGCATCGCGTCCAGCATCACG
>JAYENL010000122.1:4311-10166 GCA_034722055.1 Armatimonadota bacterium | reverse complement strand
GTCACCCTCTCGCGCCTTTGCAAGTTCGGCCTTCGTGCGTTCAAGCAGGTCCTGCATAGGAGCGGGGTCATCTGCGAGTGCCGTCTCGCTGCCGAGACGCCGGATACGCTTCTCCAGTCCACGTACGAGTCCGTCCATGTTCGCCATTGTAAGCCCTCCTTACAGCTTGAAGATGCGGTTCGCGCCGCTGTCCCACTCGATGGTGATGTCACCGCCGTTGGGAGTTACCGGGAGTGTGCCTCCAGCCGTGTCGATGTAGGCGATGAGCGTGGAGGTGGCCTCGGCGCCTGTGTCCTTGTAGATCACGAGCGATTCGGATTCATCGCCGCTGACGGCGGAGAGAACCTCATCGTCCGCGTCTGCCACGCCATCGGTCGTTGGGGCGGCGGTATTGTCAAGGGTGCCCGTCGCCACTCGCGCGGCGGCAAGAATGTCCTCCAAGTTCTGGTCCGTTGCGGGATCGGGCACATCGTCCCCCTCATCGACCAGTATTACATTGATGGTGTCGTTGATCCAGTCGATATTCCCCTTCAGGAACTCGTCTCGACCGTAGTCAAACAGCGCGTTCGCCATCGGAATCTTCCTTTCTGTATGCCTTGCAGCAGATAGCCGCTCACCTGCTGGACGTGCGTGGGCTCTGCGGGCCGGGTCTCCGGGTCCTCCGTTTCCTTATCCCTGTGACACGAGGGGGCGGCGAGCAGCAAGGAGGCGAACACCGCTGGCCATCGAGGGCACCGCCGAAGCTGCCCGTGGCCCGGGCCTAGTCAGCGTGCGCGTTGATCATCCTCACGCTCCGCATCGATCTGTCGCCATTCACGTATCAACGCCGCCATGCGATTCGGCGAGGCGCGCCGCAAGTGGATCAGCTTCTGTTGTTCATGCCCTGGCGCGCCACCATGAAAGTCCGGTGGCATTCGCACATGCCACGCCTGCCACGTGCCGCATCGGCGGCACTCATACACGAGCAGTCCGTCCTCGCGGTCCTCCCACGAGGGCCACCGGCTGGCGTACACGCGCCAGTCGTGGGCGAGCAGGCACCAAACCGCAGACCTGCGTCCCCGGCCTGGCGCCTCCGGCAGGATGTAGCGCTCGTCCCATACCACGCGGCGGGGATCCTGGCCGGTCCAGAGTTCCACGCGCGCGGTCCGCTCCAGGCTGCACCGCTGACAGCGGTACGTGAGCCTGAATCGGTAGCTCGCGTGGTAGCACCGCGTCCAGCCCATGTAGCCGACCCGTTCGGCCCGCCAGTCGTGCAGGCCCAGCCTACACAGTAGTGTCGTCAGCATCGCTCACCCCGGTCCTGTTTGCTGCCGTCCCACCGCCTCAGCAGCTCCGCCTCGGCGCCACCATCCACCGCAGTGTCATTCGCCCATTACCGCCTTCCGCACGTCCTCGAGCACTCGGCCGAGGATGCCCTTCACCAGGCTCGTGTCCCGCTTCACCCGCTTGGTCTCGTAGCGGCGCCGCTTCCGCTCGTACCGCTCCTGCACCGGCTTCGGGGCCAGGCTCTGGTACGGTTTCCGCTGCAGCTTGGACTGCGGGTCGCCCGCCGGCCGCTCCGCCCGCTCGAGGTGACACTTGCAGTTGGTGGTGCAGCGCAGCTTCCCGCTCTGCGGCACCACACCCAGCATCGTCAGCTCCTGGGCGGTGTAGACCCCGTTGCCCCACCGGCCGCCGACCGGCAGGGCGTTGGGGTTGTCGTGCCGCTCTAACGTCTCGGCGTCGATGTCGCCCGACAGGTACAGGCAGTCGGGGCAGCTCTCCAGCTCCGGCGTCATCACCCAACGCACGTAGCGGTCGGAGCTCTGGTCCCCGTACAGAAACCCCCACCAAAATGCCTCGTCGGAGGCGTTGCCGTAGAGCGTGGCGCGCTGGTCAATCGGCATCTTGCACCGACCGAGTTCGATGTCGTGGAGGAAGCGTTTGGCGAAGACGTACTCCTCGCGGCGCAGGCGCTCGAGGAACTTGGCCTCCGCCGGGTCGATGGCGCGCCAGTTCCACCCCGCGCGCTTGCCGCTCTCGAACTGGCGGTAGTAGGCCTGCCGAATCGCGGCCTTCAGCCCGCGCTCCGTGTCCTCGCGGATCTGCTTTAGCTCGTCCCGGATCTCCCGGGCCTCATCCAGGTCCACCTCGCGCAGCCGGGCGTTGGCGTACTTCCGCGTCGCAGCGTACACCCTGAACATGGTCTGCATCTGCTGCTGCAGGTCGCGACGGACGTAGCCGCCATGCACCTGGGCCAGCCGCGCCTCGCGCTCAAGGTCGTCAACGTCGCGGCCGCCGGTGGCGGGATCGCCAGGCTGCACGGCCTTCAGCAGCGCGTCCGTCTGCGCCACGGCCTCCGCAACCTGCTCCGCGTTCACGGCCCCACCAGCTTCGAGATCCACTGCCATGTACCGGGGTCCGTAAGACGCACTAGCACCAGCAGCAGCACTATCAGCTTCCAGTTCAGCGCCAGCAACGACTTCTCCATGGCGATCACTCGCTCGTCCGTGTCCGCGATCCGCTTATGCGCGCGCGCCACCTCATCCCTCAAGTGTCCCACCTCCCCCTCCAGCTGAACGCCCCGCAGACAGTGCGTGCCGTTGGTCCAGTACCCATGTTCACCCATCAGCACCCCCGCCCATGAGCCGCCCGATACCGCCCCGCAGCACCTCCGCCCACCGCTCCACGGTGTGCAGGGCGCGCTGCAGCACACCAACGCGCTCCTCGTCGGTCACGCTTTTCTGCATCGGTGGGAGGAAGGCTGTAAGGAGGTCGTCAACATCTTCGGAGCTGGAGGGCGAGGACGCGGCACCGCCCACGTTCGGCGCCTCCTCGGCTCGCTGGGGGCTGCCCAAGCCCAAGGGGCCGGCTGTCCCGCCCTCCGGCTCCAAACCTCCGGGCAGCATACCGCCGAACGGCTCCTGGCCGCCGCCGACCTGCTGACCGATCTCCTGCATGTAGAGCTGGCTGATGATCGCCGGCATGCCAGGCGCGTCCGGCCAGCGCGCGTACGTGCCCCCCTGCGCTTCATACAGCTGCCGGGTCACGCGCTGCCGCTCAATGGGGTCGGCTTTTGTGGCGGGCCACTGCTGCTCGACCTTCTTCTCTACCATCCGATAGAGTTCGAGGTCGACCGGGTCTTTGATTTCAGGGCGGTCGCGCTCTTTGAGCGCGGTGTTCACCGACACCAGACCCATGCTCATCTCCATCTGCAACCGGCGCAGCTCTACCTCCTCGTCCCGCTCCCGCAGGTTCTGCCACCGGAACGCCCACCGATCGTCGATCCGCCACACGATGTGTTCGTTGATGATGGTCTCCACGTGCGTCATCAGCGGGATGAAGCCGGTATCCTGGCCGTGCGTGATCCGCGTGCTGGGGTCCGCCTCCTGCAGGGCGTTGCCCGTCTGGCGGAAGCTTTGGAACCAGATCTCCTCGGGCGCCATGCCGTACAGTGCGCAGATCAGGGTTGTGAGAAACGCCAGCCACTTCTCCCAGTACATGTCCAGGCGCTCGTCGTGCCGCAGGTTGAGAAACTGCGCTACCGCCTGCGGATCGCTCGACCAAAGTATGGGCAGCTTGTGCCACTTACCGGGTCCCCCGACCTGAGTGATCAGATCGCTGTGGAACTGCTTGATCCGCTCCTCGCCCCACTCGCCGGCCAGGGCCAGGACGCCGGTGGGGATGTGGCTGTGGGTGAAGAACTCGACATTGAAGCCGACCCCGCTAGCGATCCCGGTGACGATCTCGATGAGATACTCGAGCTCGCTCCGACCGTAGCCACTCGTCCATATGTCACTGGCGGGGTTGCGGGCCAGGTAGGCCAGCTCGTGCCAGGCGAACTCGCGCTGCACCTCGTTCCGCTCGTCCAGCTCCACCCACGCCACGTGCTGGCCCAGCTCCGGGCGGATCTCCGCCTCGTAGCTCATATCCTCGAGCGAGGGGACCGGGGTGATGGCGCGGCGCTCGCCGGTCTTGGGCGGTCGGTAGGTCATCTCCGCCTTCCGGATGCGGCTGCCGTCCACCGGCGCGATGAACACCGGCGGGTAGGGCGTGCCGTGACCCAGGGCGTCGGGGTTCGCCTTATACGCGGGGTGAGAGCGAGGGTCGCGAGGGATCTCCAAGCGGAAAGCAGCCGCGTCGTACACGAGGCTGTCCTCCACCAGCATGCCGAGCAACTGGTCAAACCGCAGCGCCTGCTCCTCGCCGCGACCGTCCCAGCGGGCGATCTGCCCATCGGTTACCCGCCGGTAGAGGTAGCCGCCACGTTCGATCAGTTCGCCGATGGCCTGCGCCTCTTTGCGGTCGGCGGCGGTCATGCGCTGGTCGGGATCGCGGAGCTCGATGCGGAAGCCGAAGTCCCCCCGGTCGCGGGCCAGTCGGCCGAACCGCTTGGCGCTACGCACGCGGTGGTTGATGACCGTCCGCACCAAGTGCGTGTTGGACATCATGCGGAGGACGTTGAACGTGAGGCCGGTGGCCTTCTGTGGGTCTTGGATCCCCTTGTATGTCCCCAGGGCCAGCAGCGAGGGGATGATCCGGTGGGGAATGCCACGAGGTCGGCCGTCCTCGGTCTTGCTGGCCGCCTTGGCCAGCAGCGGGTCGTGGATTTCCTCACTGTCCGGGGTGTTCCGCAGGGCGTCGGTGCTGGTGACACGCATGGAGGCTGCCCTCGCATCCGTACGTACATGATGCGAGCGCCTGGTCTAATTAGGCGCTCGATGCGTTGGGCAGCCAGTTGTGTCGTGGGCACGTCAGGGCGGGCGCCCGGGGCCATGGACGCCCGCATCCGCGCTACGGCCTCGTCACTCGTCGGCCTCTACTTGTTGTTCCTCTCCGTCGATCTCCTGACAGAGGTGGAAGACCCGGGTATGTTCGGTCTGTCTGTGCGATGAGGCCTTGCCGATCAGCGCCTTGCGCCTGTCTGGTACTGCGGCAGCAGGTCGTACCGCCAGCCCCAAAGCTCTATTGCCGTGGCCAGGTCCATTGTCCAGCCGGCGGCGTTGGCATGCCCGCCGCCGCCGAAGGCCGTGGCCAGGTCGCGGGCGCGGGCGTGCGGGTCGTGGACCAACACCTGCACTTGCAGCTGACGATCAAGCGTACCCAGGTCAATGCCAGCGACCGGCCCGCCATAGTCCTCGCAGGCGTCATGCAGCACCTCGCTGCGGTTGCCGCCGATCAGCCATGTCAGCTGGAACTCCGGCAGCTCCTTCGCCGGCGGTTGGATCCGTCGGCCCAGCGCGATGGCGACGCGCAGGACTGTCTGATTCTCCCGCTTGAGGGCGACGTCAATCGCCTCAGCCAGCAGCTCCGGGAGGTTGAGGAAGTTGTCCAGGTCCTCTCGCGCGTAGCCGAACAGCGTCTCCATTCCCAGCTTGTTGAGCAGCCAGCTGTAGCGGCGGGCCTGGCTGAAGGCCCTCGTGTACTCTGGCTGGTAGAGGTCGCCGACGTTGACCACTCGCAGGAACCGGCGCCACCGGGAGGGGATGCTCACGCCGTGGTCGTACAGCCACTCCGCCAGCAGCATACCGGCACAGTACGGGCCGTCCTCCTCGCATACCGCCACCAGCGCCTCGTGGCCGTCAGGCGGTCGACCGTGGTGGTCGAACACCACCAGCTCCGGGTTGTGCCATGCGGCGCCGTCCGCCGGCAGCCGCAGGTCGCACACCACGGTGGGGCCCTCAGCGCCCAGGTCGGGCGGGAGCGGGTAGTCCACAAACCGGATGTCGTCCACGCCCGTGAAGTTGTGGAGCAGCAGGGCGCAGGCCCCGCCGTCCATGTCAGCCTCGTGGCAGTAGGCCGGGTAGCCGCTGTCGGGCTGCATCCAGGCGGTCTCATCCATCGTGCTCACCAGCCTCGGAGTCCATCTCCCAGAT
>JAYENL010000122.1:0-4211 GCA_034722055.1 Armatimonadota bacterium | reverse complement strand
TTTGGCAGGCCGGGCGGGGGTCGAACCCACTCCGCGGGGTTTGGAGTCCCGCGCCGCTCCGAGCGCCGGCCCCGTCACGTCCGCCGGCGCCAGTCCACGATCTGCGCCGTGCCATCGACCACGCCGTCGGGCACGGGGATGTGGCCCGGGCGGATCACGTGCGTCTCGCCAGTCCTCTCGTCGGTGACCTCAGGCTCCGGCGACGTCCCGAGGTCGAGCGAGGTCATGCTGGGTCCGCTGCCCCACGTAGAGAACAGTAGCCCCGCCACCGTGGCGTAGTTATGCGCATGCCGGAAGTGATCGGGGCCGGTGCTGATCCACCGGGCGTGGGGCTGGCCGTCGTCGTCGCGCTCCATGGCCCTGGCGGTGGCCATCATCTCCGCGATGAACGTCTCCCGCACCTTCGCCCGCATCGCGCAAAAGAAGTCCTGCTGCAGGCGCAGGCGCCGGGCGCTGACGTCCAGGGTGGCGGTCCGGTCCAGCTGCACCTCGCCGGCCCGCCGGTCCAGGCGGATGTTCTCCGCCTCGCCGCGCTTCACCGGCTGGCTCGGATACCACGCCAGATACACCCGGCCGGGGAACTGCTCGCGCAGCTCGCGGGCCTTGGAGCTTTCCGGCAGGGCGTCGATCACCAGCACGTCAATGTGGAACAGGCGCATCAGCTCCGCTAATCGGTCCCAGCCACACACCTCCGCGTGCATGTACGCGAAGGCGCCCTCCGCGTCGATGGTGCCGATCAGCAGGCGGTGGCTGTTCTCCTTCGGACTCTGGTCACAGCCAGCGAACGTCGGTTGATCGCTCTCCACCGCCGGTGGGAAGCCCACCATCACCTGTGCCAGGATCTCCTCGCTGATCTCCAGCTCGCCGCTGGACTTGGGCAGGCCCAGCACCTCGTTGAAGAACAGCGCCGGGTCGTCCTGATACTCGCGCTGCTCGTACTCAGACAGGACACGTTCCGCCGGCCATAGGGGCATGAGCAGCCGGCTGACGTGGTACATGCGCCAGGTGTAGGCCCTGGTGCGGGCGTCCACCCACCGACCGGTCTGAATGGTCTCGCGCGTCAGCTCGTGGCCGCGGCTGCACACGTAGTGGGGCGGGTCGGCGTCGCCGGCGAGGCTTTCCGGCCAGGTCAGCGGCCGCTCGTCGCCGCACACCGGGCACTTGACCAGCCACTGCGTCTGCGAGCTGTCCTCCCATAGGGCGGCCATGCCGTAGCCAGGCACGGTGGGTGTCCCCACGACCATGCGCCGGGCCCACGTGCTGGCGGCGATGCGGCTCCGGTAGCGGCGCAGCACACCAGCGTCAGAAAAGTCCACCTCGTCGTGCACCAGCATGTCCGCCGGCTCGCTGATCGCCGCGCTTTCGGCCTGCGCGCCGCGGAAGAAGATCACCGACCGACCACCGTCGTCGTGGATGAACTGCTTCACCCCCACGCTGTCGATGCCGCGGATGCGCTGCGCGAGGTAGGGACTTGATTGGATGGCTGGCCGGGCCCGGGTCTGCGAGAAGTCCTGCACCGCCCATTGGGTGTGCATGGTGTAGATCACGCGCACGCGGTACGTGTCGCAGAACCAGAACACCCGGCTGACGGCGACGGTGGTCTTCCCGGTCTGGCTGCCGCACATCAGGCCCGTCTCGGACGCGCCCTCGTCCATCGGCTGGGCCATGTGTGTGTAGGCCTCGAAGTCGAGTGGCTCGCCCCGTTCCGTGCGCATGTGCTGGGCGGTCCACTCGCTGACCCTCTGCCGCTGCCGGTCGCGCACCTGGGCGCCGCGGCGCATGGCCTGCAGGCCCCAGGTCGCGTCGTACGCCTCCGTGACCTGCTCCGACGCCAGCCGCTCAGCCATCCTCCTGCGCGACTCCCTCCGCTAGTTCCTCAATCGCTGTCAGGAGGTCCTCCCGCTGCTGTTCGTCGGGGACGTGCTCGGCGATAGCCCGACCAACCGCCTGCCACAGGTTGTCCTGCTGCTCGTCGGCCAGGCGCACGTTGACCGTCACGCCGTCGCGGCTCTCCCGCAGCTTCGCTAGGCTATCAACCGCCAGCTTCATGCACCGCAGGATGTATCGCGGATCGGGCGGCACCTTGACGGGGCCGTCCCGCGTCATCACCGTCATGAGCTCGCCCTCGGCGATGGGGCGGTAGCCGCGGAAGAGGCCGATCTTGAGCTCCTCCTCGAAGTCCGCGTCCAGCTCCCAGCGCCGGCAGAACTCCTCATACTCGACGCGCTCCTCCTCGCCCAGGTAACGCGACCACTTGCCGGTGCGGAAGTGGGGATGGTCTCGGCCGCGCGGCGAGGCGCCACCGTGCAGCTTGCAGCGGCCCTCGCCGGGATGATCCGTCCCCCAGCCGGCCGGCTTCCGGCAAGGGGTGCCTTTGCGCGTTCTCGCACCACATTGTTCCATGGGCTTCCCTTTTCGGACCCCTCAATCACAGACTAACCTAGCCACTCCACCGCTGGCACGGACACGCGGGATATGATCCCGGCCACCGCGCACTCCGGGCAGTACTGGTCCTGCACCGCGCCCTCTACACTGCCCATCCAGCCACACCGGCGGCACACGCGTGCGTGCCACGGCGCCCTGGTCTGGAGGTCGGACGCGGACACGGGCAACCGCGGGATCACTGGCGTCCAGGTAGTGCTCATACCGCACTCCCTAACTCGTCGCCAGGTCGTTCTTCCATCAGCTCCGCGCACTCGCTCTGGCTCAGCTCGCGTGACTTCTGCGGGCCACGGTGCCTGCGCATTATTTCCTGGCCGACATCGACCTCCACCTTATCCTTGCTGGCCTCCGCGTACTGGCGTAGGACCTCCCACGGCGGCAGCCCTACCATCATCAGGAGTTCATCGCGCACGTCCGCATCGCAGAGGTCACCTATCAGCGCCATGACGCACCCGGTACACGCAAAAAGCCCGCCGAATTGGCGGGCGGCCGTCGGTACATACTGCCGGCGTCGAAGATTGCCACAGATTATAGCAGGTCATGTGCTGGTTGTCAAGCCGCTCTATCGTGCTCCAAATATGCACGCAGCTCCGCCCGCATCAGCTGCAGGCAACGCTTGGCCAGCAGGGAGAGGTTCACACCTCGCGCCCGCGCTCCCGACAGCAGACCGAAGCCTTGTCCGTAGCCGTTCGGGGCCACCGCCTCCGGCAGCCGATCTACGTCCTCATTCACCTCGCCACCGACGAAGCGCAGGCCTCTCCCGTCCGCCAGCGCCTCAAATACTGCCACGAGCCACATCAACCGACGGCAGTGCGCATCTTCCACCCACGGCACCACACGGTCCTGCTTACCACCCACCTGTCGCAAACGCGGGCGGCCCGAGGAGCGAGAACTCCCCGAGCCGCCGTTGGCGCCTGATGCCCCATAACCCTCGGCCATAGCCGCCTCACCGCTGCTGCCGCTCGCGTGATCATTGCTGCAAGCGCACAGTTGATGGTATCGCTGGCCGCGCCATGGTGTCAAGAGCGAGCAGTCGGCGCTACTCGTCGGTGAGCCTGCTGTACTCCTCTGCCGTCCACGGCACCAGGCCGCCACAACACTCACCGCAGCCCGTGCACGGGGTGTCGGGAATCCGCCGGCGGAGGTTGTCGATCACCTGCTCCGCGCTCATCGCTCCGCCTCGCACTTGGTGTTAAGGCCGACCGCCAGACCGCGCCCGAGGCACTTGTAGAGCCGCTCACCCATCGTACTCATCTCCCTCTCCCGGCACGACGTCCTGTCGGACCGGCTTCGTCGCATAGGGCTCAGGCCTGCCATAAGTGGTCGCCACCATGAGACCCATCTCGATTGCGTCCTCGGGCGTTGCGAGCATCATCGGGGTGTCCGCGGCGTACTGGGCCAAGTGTTCCAGCGCCTTACGGTATCGCTCGACCTCGGCCTCTACCTCCCTGGCCACGTCCCGCATCCGCTCTAATTCCGCCATCTCCCTCTGGATGCAGACGCTTTCGAACTCTGGATCGCGCTCGCGAAGCACGCGCACACGATCCTGAAACCACTCTGTCAGCTCGCCCATCGTCATACTCCTCCTTTTCTGCCCGCAATACCGCCTCGGCCCCCATGAACCCCACGCCACCAGCGCGCCGAGCGCGTAGCCGGCGGCGATGACGGCGAGCGCCGCGAGGACGGTCATCGGTGCGCCGCCATCCACTCGTCGCTCAGCTTGGCCTCCCGATTCGCTGCACCGTACGCCAATCATGAGTACGATTCCT
>JAYENL010000121.1:0-10239 GCA_034722055.1 Armatimonadota bacterium | reverse complement strand
GCCGACGGCTTCGTCATCGAGCGTCACGGCGCCGACGTGCACCTGTGCGGGGTCGATCCCCGAGGCACTCTCTACGCCGCCTATCGCTACCTGGAGGAGGCGGTGGGCTGGCGCTGGCTGCAGCCCGGCACAAGCGGGGAGGCCCTCACCGGGTCCGGCGATCCGGGCTTCCCCCGCGAGCGCATCGCGGACGCGCCGGCCCTGCCCATCCGCGGCCTGGTCCGGCCGTGGCGCAGTGTGCACCGCTGGTACGCCCGGCTGGGCATGAACTGGGGACTGGCCAAGCTGGGCTGGGACCTGAGCCGGACCCGGCCGCTGATGCAGGAGGCCAGCCTCTCGGTAGAGCTGGGCGAGCACGGCTTCACCTACTACGCCGAGGAGGGCGAGACCCTCTGCCCGCATAAACCGGCGTCGATTCAGCACGCCATCGAGAACCTGGACGCGCTGATCGACGAGCACCCCTGGGTGGAGGCCTTCGGCTTCTGGCCCGAGGACGGCTACTTCCCGTTCTGCCAGTGCGAGCAGTGCGGCAGGATCGATCCGCGGAAGGCCCTGGACGGCCGCTACCTGCGCCTGTTCAACCCCGTGGCGCGCGCCATCCATCAGCGCCGCCCCTCAGTGCGCGTCGGCCTGCTGGCCTACAACAACTACCTGCGCCCGCCCGACGAGCCCGAGCCGCATACCGAGAACGCGGTCCTGGCCTTCGCGGCCGGCATCCTGCACGCGGATATCCTCGGCAGTTCCAGCCATGAGCAGTACATCGACGCCCTTCGGCGGTGGCGAGAGCTGGGCCTGGACCGCATCTGGATCTACGAGTACTACTTCACCGGACACGAGGCCAAGCGCTTCAACCTGCTCTTCCCTCACGCCGTTGCTCGTGAGATAGGCCTGGTGGCGGACGTCGGGGCCTCCGGGGTCATGGCGCAGATCAACAACCCGCCGGAGATGAACTGGGGCGTGGGGCTGAACTACTACGTGATGGCCCGCCTGCTGTGGGACCCGAAGGCGGACGTCGATGCACTCGTCCGGCGCTACTGCCACGCGGCCTGGGGCCCGGCCGCCGAGACCATGACCCGCTTCGTCAACACCTGGGAGCGAGCCAGCGTCGCCATGTTCCGGCTCTCCGTTCGCCCCCAGGAGGCCAGCGCCGAAGACGCCGCGGAGCTGCAGAGCCTGGTCGCCCGCTGCTCGGAGCTGCTGGAGCGCGCCGACGCCGGCGATGTGCGGCCCGGGGGCCGCCTGTGGCTGGACCGATGGCGGATCACCATGCGAGGGGCGGCGGTGTACGCGGAGGCCCTCGAATACTGGCGGGAGGCGGTGGCGGCGCTCGACGAGAGCGACGGCCCGGCGGCGAGGCGCGCAGCGCTGCGCACCGCAGTCACCATGGCCCGGCTCCCTGAGGCCGTCGGCGAGGTGGATGAGCCTGAGCTGCATCGGTTCCTGGCCGAGTCCCCGCTTGCCGCGGAGGCACGCATGACAGCGAAGGCGATTCGCGACGTCGGCCTGCAGGTGCGCTCGCCGAGGTCGGGCCTGCGCCTGCTGCCAATGAAGATCAACGACAGCCGCGGCACCGACGAGCTGGTGATCTACACCTCCGAGCACGGCGAGACCACGGGCACCAACAGGTGGGGAACGGAGGTGGTGGTCAGCGACGGCCAGGTGCGCGACATCCAGATCCGCCGCGGCAGCGCGGCGATCCCCGCCGACGGCTTCGTCCTCTCCGGCCATCGCGCCGCCGGGCGGCGACTGTGGGGGCTGGAGGTCGGGGATCGAATCACCGTGGAGCACCTCGACGCCCGGTAGAGGCGCCACTGGCGATGAGCCACTGGAGGAGCATGTCATGATCCCATCCAGAGATCTCTGTATGACGTCGCGGCGCCTGACGCTTGTATTCGCGTTGGCGGCGATAGCCCTTCTCGTCGCATCCCGTGCCGGTCACGCACAGACGCTCGTGTGCGCCAGGGCTGAGGAGCCGCCGGTCATCGACGCCGGGGCCGACGACGCCTGCTGGAAGGGCGCGATGGTGGCCACGGACTTCAGCGTGCTGAGCAGCGGCGGAGCCCAGCGGGCCTTCCGACAGACGACGGTGCGGGCGGCGTGGGACGACGACGCGCTCTACCTGCACGCCATCTGCCTGGAGCCGGACCCGGCGACCATCACCGCCGAGGTGACCACCCGTGATGGAGAGACGTGGATGGAGGACGCCATGGAGGTCTTCGTACAGCCCGACCCCGGCTCCGCGCAGTACTACCACTTCATCGTCAACGCCCGCGGCACGCTCTACGACGAGCGCACCACCGACCCCAGCTACGACGCCCGCGCCCGCGTGGCCGCAAGGATCGGCGATGAGGCCTGGCGGGTGGAGATGGCGATCCCCTGGCGCGACCTGCCTGGAGCGCCGCCCCGGCCAGGAGAGGCGTGGGGCTTCAACGTCGGCCGGGAGCATCGTCCGGCGGAGCCGACCGAGTGGAGCACCTGGTCGCCCCTGGAGGAGGGGCTGAAGAAGTTCGGCGTCCCCGAGGGCTTCGGCCGGCTTCGCTTCTCCGGCGCGCCTGCAGCGGATCGCGACATACGTCGAGTAAGCGCCCTACACCTGCCCGAGGGCTTGCTGGAGAATCCGGGCTTCCTTCCGGGCGAGGACGGGATCCCGAGCTGGCGGCTCTCCAGCCACACCGAGCATTCCGAGATCGTCCCGATGAGCCGCCACTACGCCCTGCGCAACAACGGCGACTACGGCATCGCCTCCCAGTCGCTGAACGTGCCCGTCGAGCCGGGCGACATCTTCACCGTCCTCTCCGTCGTCCGGGCCGGCGAGGGCGCAAAGGCCGGCATCGCGGTCGTGCAGGAGATGGAGGATGGCAGTCCCGACGATCTCTACCCCTACTTCAAGCTGGAGATGGGCGACGAGTTCGAGCTGCAGGTGGGCCGCATCGTCGTGGACAGTGGCGCCAGGCGTCTCAGGTCGGCGAACCTCTATCGCGCCAACCGCACCGGGTGGGTGGAGTACGCCTGGGTGCAGGTCTTCCGGGGCGCTGTGGGGCTGGGCGGCATCCATGAGGCGCGCAAGTGCACCGGCTCCGACCAGCGCGGCCTCGGCGACCCCTGGCCGACGCCGGCGATGAAGGGCTTCAACCCGCTGCCGGGGGGACCGCTGCGCGCGCTCATCTTCATCGGCGAGTTCCAGCGCGACGCGGCGGAGCTCGCAGAGCGGCTTGAGATGGACTATGACCTGGTCTACTGCCCCACCTACCGCGGCTCGGGGAAGGTCGATCAGTGCGTGGCCTTCGACGCGTCCGCCATCGAGCGACGCCTGGCCGCGGGAGATCACGATGTCATCATCCTGGCGGGGCGCCCGTCGCAGCCCTCGGTGGTGCAATCGATCATCACCGCGGTGGAGCGCGGAGTCGGCCTGGTAGCTGTCGAGCCGCTGGCTGGCGGCGGCGCCGCGAAGCCAGAGGTGCTGGACGATCTGCTGGGACGGCTTCCTGACGAGCCGCTGGAGGAGGACGAGCTCCCCCGGGTCCTGGGCGCACTCAGTCCTGAGGTCATCTCGGCCACCTCCGGCGGCACCGAGGTACTGGAGGCGCTCAGCGCTGGCGCGATCGGTGACGGACACGCGGCCCGACTCAGGTGGTCGGAAGAGGTGCCGGGGCTGGTTCCCTTCCGCGAGGGCACCAACCAGTACTGGGAGTACCGGTGGGCGGCGCTGGCGCGAAGCATCCTGTGGGCGGCGGACCGGCTGCCCGAGAGCCGCATTGAGGGTCTCAGCTTCGACGACGCCGGCCTCAACATCCACGTCTCGTCGCCGCCCGCTGAAGCGCTCACGGCTGAGGTGACGTGGGACCATCGCTTCGAGGTCGGAAGGACCGTTGAACACAGAATCGGCCTGGAGGATGGCAGGGGGACGCTGACCATCCCCTCGACCGAGCTGCCTGGCAACCGGCGTGGGCCGAGCATCGCGCGTGTGCGCCTGTTGACCGGGGATCAGCCGGTGGACCTGGCGGCAGCGGTGGTACCCGGCATGGAAACACGCATTACGCTTGAGGACCTCACCGCGCCTGAGCTGGCGGAGCCCGGTGATAGCGTCGAGGTGGCCGCCCAGTATTCAGCCGAGACGAATGGGACGCTGGCAGCCGAGCTGGTGGACGCCTTTGGCCGCGTGGTCTCGCGTGACCAGACACAGGTCCAGGCCGCGGAGGGTGCGACTGCCACGTTCTCGCTGGCGGTCCGCGATCCGCTGTCGGTCTACCACCGGATCGTCGTATCGGCCCTCGACGGCGAGGTGCTGGCGGACCGCGCGGAGCAGCCGTTGTTCGTGCCGGCCGCGAACGCCGACCATCTGGATCGCTTCCGTCTGGCGGCCGGATACGCCGCCATGCACATTCGCTGCGCTCCATGGCTGGAGGATCACCTGGTGGCCTTCCTGCGCGCGCACGGCGTGGAGGCCACGACCGTCAACGAGTACATGATCCAGCGCGGCATGCCGGCCTTCGGCGGCGTCGCCCGCGCGGGCATGCGCTACAGTGGCTCCGAACACGTGCGCCAGCGCTGCATGAGCAACCCGGAGCACCTGCAGACCGTGGTGGAGCGCACGCTCGAGACGGTCGGCCAGAAGCACCACTGGGGCTTTCTGGGGTTCAACATGGACGATGAGACGCACCTGGCGCAGCAGGCGAACGTCGAGCTATGTGGCAGCGAGCACTGCCTGGCCCGCTTCCGGGAGTGGGCTGCGGAGGAGTACCACTCCATCGAGGCGGCTAACGCCGAGTGGGACACGGACTTCGCGTCGTTCGATGATGTAGGCATGCCGCTGCTGGCTGACATGCAGGGCGCCGAGAACCCGGCCCTGTGGGTGGACTACCGTCTGCACATGGACCGCGTGTGGGCCGGCGCTTATGCGGCCGCACATGACGCCGTCCGCGAGCGCTATCCGCACGTGCGGATGAGCTTCACGAACCCCTACAAGTACAACTCCCTCTCGGGCACCCACTTCGGACTCTGGGTGCCCAACGAGGAGATCCTGCTGCGCTACAGCCACCGGCACGTGCTGGACCGCGACATGTCGTGGACGGATGCACCGATTCTGTCCTGGTTCGGCTACAGGACCGGCGCGCTCGGCTGCCGGCACTTCGTGTGGCGCTTCGCGCTCAACGGAGGCGTCATGCCCATCTGGTGGAATCCGGTGGAGCCGTGGGCCTACTCGGACCGCGGACCGGGCTTCACCCCCTGGTACATGTTCGGGCCGCTGTGGCGGGAGACCGGACGCAGCAAGGCCGTCACCGGTGCATCCCGCGACCTCCGCAATGGCATCGCCAGACTGCTGCGCGTAGCCGACCGCGCCCGGCCTCAGGCCGCCATCCTGCACTCCCAGGCCAGCAAGCATCTGCTCTACGCGCAGCCCGCGCTGGAGAGGGGCATGCCCACCGATGAGGGATGGGACCGCTACCACGCCTCGGATGGCGCCATGGCCGCCGCTTTGATCCGCCGGGCAGTCGCGTACCGCTACCTGCTCCCGGAGGAGCTTGAGGGCCCCGCCATGCGCGGCATCGACCTGCTGGTGCTGCCGTGCTGCCTGGCGCTCTCGGATGAGAGCGTGGCGGCGATCCGTAAGTTCGCAGCCGCCGGCGGGATGGTCCTGGCGGACGCCATGCCGGCCACGCATACCGGCCACGGCAGGCCGCGCGACGGCGGGTCGCCTCTGAACGAGGTCATGGCCGGCGACCGCGCATTCGTCCTCGGCCGGCATGCCGACGCAGAAGCGGCTGACTCTCTGGACGCGGCCATCGCCGAGCTTGGCCTGCAGCCGGAGGTCCGCTGGCGCACGCGCAGGGGCGGCCTTCCGCAGCACACGCGGCTCTTCCGCATGACGCTTGGCGCTGCGCAGTATCTGGGCCTGCTCCGGGACCCATCGGCGGACGCCGCGGCCGATGGTCCGGTGACCCTGGAGCTGCCCCGGGCGGCGTGGGTCTACGACTCCCGCGGGGGGCGGCTGCTGGGCAGGCTGGAGAGCGTGGAGGTGGACGTGGCGCCGGGCGAGGCCCGCTTCCTGGCGCTGCTGCCCTACCGACCTGATGGTCTCTCGGTGGCAGCGTCAGGGCACGGCGACGAGCTGCTGATCGAGGCTGCAGTCCAGGCGGAGCTCACCCCGACGGACCACGTGGTGCATCTCGAGGTCACGCCGCCGGGGGAGGATGCGCCGCGCTATGAGTACACCCGCGACGTGGTCGCCGAGCATGGCACCCGGGAGATCGCCATCCCGCTGGCCCACAGCGATCCCGCTGGGATCTGGCACGTCAGCGCGCGCGATGTGGCAACGGGCCTCACGGCGTCGGCGGATGCAGACATCGCGCCCCATCCATGACCTCTTCTTCCCCCACTCCGGGGCAACTGCCTGCGAGCCGCGTGCGTTAGCAGCGCACGTGCGGTTCGGAGGTGGGGGCGTACGCCCTTGCCCTGTCCCGATCGGTACTTCCCTCGGTCGCGGGCGCGCGCCCGGCCGCAGCCGACATCCAGGGACGCACCCCGGCGCCGCGGGCCGCGCATAGCGATGCTTCCCTGCCCCGAGTGGTCAGCACCACCGCGGGCGAGAGCAAGAGGCACCGGCTGGCGCAACCGCTCTCAGCGCCCATTCGTATGAAGTAACAGAGCGGCGGAGGTGCACGGTGCGCGAGCCGCGAGACGACATTCTGCTGCAGCGCGCGCTCGGCGGAGATCGCGACGCCCTCGGGGCCCCCGCATCCCGGCACCGCGACGGTATCTACAGCTTCGCCCGCCGCATGCTCGGCGACCCTGACGGGGCGCTGGACGCGGCACAGGACACCCTCCTGCGCGCCTGGACGGGACTGGAGAGCTTTGATCCCTCGCGACGCTTCCGGCCCTGCCTGCTCGCCATCGCGGCCAACGTCTGCACAGACGCGCTACGCAGGCGCGGGCGGGCGAACCCGCGCCGGTCGGAGGCCACGCTGGCGTCCATCCCGGCCCCGGGCCCGGGGCCTGACGAGATGCCGCAGGCCGAGGGCGAGGTCATGCGCGCGCCGGCGCACCTGAGCGAGACGGAGCGGGCGGTGGTCCTGCTCAAGCACGTGCACGGTCTGACGTATCCGGAGATCGCCGAGGCGACCGGGATGCCGGTGGGGACGCTGAAGTCGCACGCCCATCGCGCGCGGCGCAAGCTGGCCGAGGCGCTGGAGGGCAGGGAGGAGAGCTGATGGACCGCGAGCGGGCGGGGCGGCTGATCGACGAGTACCTCGACGGAGAGCTGGGGCCGGAGGGGGAGACGCGGGTCGGCAGCATCTCGTCTTTTGGCGGACCTGTGACAGTACGGGGGACCCTCCGAGGCGATATCGGGTCCTTCGGCGGTCCGGTGACGGTGCATGGGACGGTGCACGGAGACATTGCGTCTTTTGGTGGCGCGGTGTCACTGAAGTCCGGAAGTCGGGTCGTCGGCGACATCGCGACCTTCGGGGCGCCGGTGACGAAGCACCCCGAGGCAGAGCATTCGGGACAGGTCGTCGGCCTGGGAGGGGGCGTGGGACCGTGGCGCATGTCCCGGCCTCATGCGGGCGATGGAGGAGCCCATGCAGTCTGGGTGATAGGCACGGTCTTGTCCCTGACCGTGGTCGTGCTGGTGGGTGCGATCTCCCCGAAGGCCACCCGCACTGTTGCCGACAGCATCATTCAGCAGCCGGGCTTTGCCGCCGGTCACGGATTGGTGGTCCTGGTGCTGCTACTGCCCCTCTGCCTGCTGCTGATAATCACCGGGATTGGGGCACTCGCCGTCCCCCTGCTGCTGCTCGTTCTCCTGGCGGCGGCGGTACTCGGCGGCGTGGCGGTGGACCTGGTCATCGGCCGGTGGCTGACGCGCAGGGGCGGCTGGTCGATCGGCTCAATCGTCGGCCTGGCGGTGGTCGGGAGTCTCGCACTCCAGGTCCTCAATGGCCTGATATTCCTCGGCCCGCTCGCCCTGATACCGGTGCTTGCCGGCCTGGCAGTGCTGGTATTCGGCCTGGGCGGGGTTCTTATGACTGGCTTCGGCCAGCGCCCCGATGGGCACTTCATCACCTCGCGCCTGGGCAACGGCGCAGCGGCGGATCGGTCGGCCGCCGGCCAGCAGCCTTCGACGGGCGAGGCGCAGTCAGTGGAGAGCGTGGATCAGGAGTCCGACGGCCCCGAGGCTGCGGACGCACCCCCTCCGCCCGAGGCTGGTCCTGCTCCCTGACTGTTGCCACGATGACTCAGAGCTGCGCCGAGCGCAGGCCCTCGGCATTGCCTCGGCGCGCCCCGGGAGCTGACGAAAGGGCCTTCGCAGCCTCGTTCTGGAGCCCCGCGGGCCGTTTCCCGTCGAGGGGCTTTACAGTGCTGAGCCGGTTGGTTATCATATATGCGAATACTCGCATGAGAGCGGTAGTGAGCTCAGGAGAGGCGCGACGGAGACGCGCACGGCGGTCGTGCCGCAAGCACACTGTTCGGGAGGTATCTGGTCAGCACAGATGAAGCGTTCACGTCAGCCGAGAGTGGTGCTTTTCACCGGGGCCGCCTGCCCCTGGTGCACTCAGGTCAAACAGTACCTGCGGCAGAATCGCATACGGTTCAAGGAGGTAGACGCGTCGAAAGACCGGAGGGCGCAAAGGGAGCTCAAGCGCCGCCACATTCGCGGCGTACCAGTATTGCTGGTTGGCAACAAGACAGTGGTAGGGTTCGACAAGCCGAAGATCGACCGCCTCTTGGGCCTCAAGTGAACCACTGAGCGCAGCGCACGGCTTTCGGGGAGTGTCTTCACAGGTGTAAGCTGACGGCGGGGAAGGTCTGTGTCGGACGGGGCCCGGGCCGGGACGCTGGTATCCTACGTTCAGCGTCCCATCATCGGCCTGGGCTCATGCACGAAAGGACTGGTAACGAGACAGGTCACAGAAAAGAGGCGAGGAGCGGCCTCACAATGAGAACACGAGTGCTCGCGAGGGCAGTACGCTTCTCGTGGTGGTTTGCACTGCTGAGCGTGGTGGCGCTTGCTGTGCTGTTCGTCACTGGGTGCGCGAAACAGCAGCAGGACGCCGAGTTTCAGCTACTGGAGAGTGAGCCGGCGGACCCCTCTGAGACGGCCGGGACAGAAGGGGCCGGCACGGCCGACACTCAGCCGGCTGAGCGGACAAAGGCCACGGAGAGCGCAGAGCCCGGGGATCAGCCTGAGACGAGCACCGAGCAGTACCCGGAGGCGACCAGTGAGGGCGCAGAGCCGACCACCGAGGAGACCGAGGGGCAGACTGAGGCCAGCGGTGAGCCCGTGATGGTCACAACCTCCACCTTCGAGGAAGAGGTGCTCACGTCCGACGTGCCCGTGCTGGTGGACTTCTATGCGGACTGGTGCATGCCGTGCAAAGCGCTGCACCCGAGGCTGGAGAAGGTGGCGAAGGACTACGCAGGGCGCGCGAAGGTGGCGCAGGTGGACGTGGATGAGAGCCCCGACCTGGCGCGGGAGTACTCGGTCCGAGGAATCCCCGCCCTGTTCGTAATCAGGGGAGGCGAGGTGGTGGACACGGCGGTCGGCCTTCAGAGCCAGCAGGCGCTGGAGGAGATGCTCGATCGTGCGCTGGAGTAGTCCAGCGCGCCCCGACGGACGACGCGGGCTGGCAGTCAGCCGGCCCGCTGTTGCGCGTACGGGACCTTGCGAACCTTGCACGGCGCTGATGCCTATCGGCACGTTGGCCGCCCGCCGAAGGGCTCCATCGAGCCGGCGTCGAAACAGCCCTTGCAGAATCTACCAGCTCTGTGGAGGGTCACCCGATGCGGATCACGCTCGCGGCGGCCGCACTTGCAGTGCTCCTGGTCATCCCCGCCGGCGCGCAGATGACCGGCATCGACGAGTACCTCCCGGAAGGCGCCCCGACCGATGGCTCCATCGACCTCACCGAGCAGGTGCAAACGGCCCTGGCGGAGCGCTCGGCCCTGTACTTCCCGGGCAGCAACGACCCCGAGAGCCCGCGCGTCTACGCTCTGCGTGCGCCGCTGGAGGTGCGGGACGGGGGCGTGCTGGTCTTTGGGCCCAACTCCCTGGTGCGGCGCCTGCCCAGCGAGGGGGCGCTGTTCAGGCTGGGCCATCGCTGCCGCATCTCCGACTGCGTGATCGACGGCAACAAGTACGCGCACTGGCCGCAGTTCCAGGACCTGGGCAAGAGCGACTACGGGATCCTCTGCCGGAGCCAGTGCGTCATCGAGGACTGCTTCGTCTACAACAATCCCGGG
>JAYENL010000120.1:0-38413 GCA_034722055.1 Armatimonadota bacterium | reverse complement strand
ACAGAGATCGGCGGCGGCGCGCGCAGCACCGCCGCCGACCATCTGAGTCTTCGCGCTCCGCCACCGATGGACCTGCGCGGGGAGCCTACCGGTCAGTCCTCATCCCCGCCGGGAGGTCGGTGCGGGCCGGCAGGCCCGATGTCGGTGCTGCCGCCGGGCGGCGGTGGCGGCGGGCCCTCGACGGCGGGCGGCGCAGGGGGCGCCTCGGGCCCGTAGATCGCATCTGTGGGCGGCCGTCCCAGCATGGGGCCTGCGACGAGTGCCGCCGCCACGATGCCGGCGTAGCCCAGAATGAAGATCTCGATGGAGTCACCGCCGCGCACGGCCATCATCGTGACACCGCTGACCGCGTTGAGGGTCCCGTGTGCGGCCGCCGCCGCGAAGACCGTCTGGGCCCGCAGGGCCAGCCACGAGAGGACGATGCCCAGTGGCACGCACGCGACCGTCATCACCAGCACGCCCAGGCGCGGGTGCTGCGGGAAGTTGTGGCCCAGCAGGATCAGCGGCGCATGCCAGACGCCCCACACCACGCCGATCAGCGCGCTGGCCCTCGCAAAGCCCATCGGTGCCAGCTCCCGCTGCAGCAGTCCCCGCCAGCCCAGCTCCTCGCCGAACGCGAAGAGGCCGTTGATCGTGAAGCCGGCGATGGGCGCCGAGAGGATGGTCAGCAGGATGGGATTGAGCGGGGTCCGCTCGAAGCCCGCGCGGACCGCCTCGGCCGCCTCCGCCTGTCCCATCTCCGTGAGCCTGTCCGCCAGCGCCATGCCCGTGACATCGAGCTCGCCCAGGCCCATGGCGACGGCGGCAATGACCGTCAGCATGGCGATGACGATCGGCACCACCGGCGCCAGCGCCAGCTCCCACCGCCGGGGGACGCGCACGCCGTAGTCCTTCAGCGCTACGCCCCATCGCCATGCCAGGACGAGGACAACGAGGGCGGGGACGATCATGTAGCCTGTGGCCACGGCGCTGGCCACGAGGCCCTTGATCTGCACGCCGCCGGCGTACAGCGCGCCCACGGCACCCCAGTCGATGGCGTAGGTGATGGCAATGAAGCTCAGGACGCGAGGCCAGTTCGGATGTGCCTCAATCTGCTCGGGGGTATCCATGAGTTGCTCCGGCTCAACAGGTGTCAGGCACGTCCCCGCTCTCAAGGCAAGCGCGAGGCACGCGATCGGGCGACGGCGGCCGGCGACGCACCGGCGCCTGCTGCGGGCTCACGTTGGCCGGTTCACGGGCTGCGCGCAGGCTGGTCGCCAGTCTTCGCTGAGCGCGGCGGCCACACCAGCGCCGCCCCCGCCAGCAGGGCCACCGCGCCCAGCTTCGCAATCTCGATCTGCAGCTCCGTGCCTCCCCGGACCGCCATCAGCGGCAGCTCGCCGAGTGAGGCCCAGCTCGCCGCCAGGACGCTGGCGGGGATGATCGAGCCGGTGGACAGGCGCAGCCACGAGAGCGGCACCCCCAGCAGCGCCACCGTCCCCAGCCACACGCCGAGCAGCGGCAGCCCCGGCTGATCGTCCGGGCCGCAGGCCAGCGCCGGCAGCCACCACGCCGCCGCCAGCACGCCCACCAGCAGGCTGGACCTCGCAAAGCCCAGCCATGCAAGCTCGGTCTGCAGCAGCCCGCGCCAGGGCAGCTCGACGATCGGTGCCAGCAGCACGCCGAGTATCAGCCCGGTCACCAGGCCAGAGACAACGCGCGCGCCGACGGGATACGGGCTATCCTCGCGGTCCAGCTTCTCCTCAAGCGCCTCCTCGAACCGTCCGGCCTCGCCGAGCCGCTGCACGTGCCCCATCCCGGAGAGGTCGAGCCTCCCGATCCCCGCCGCGATGGGCAGCGCCGTGGCCAGCATGGCCACGGCCAGCGCCACCAGCGGCGTAACGAGGACCGCCTGCCCGGAGCGCCCGACGCGGAGTCCCCAGCGCCTGGTGGACAGGCCCCACCTTCGCGCCAGAAGCCACGCGACTACCGGCGGCAGCAGAACGATGAAGGCGAAGAGGGCGGCGTAGGGCCAGAACTCTGGAACGCTCGTCAGCGGCGCGCCGGGCGCCACGCTGGGGAAGGGCCCCACGATCAGCCGCACCGCAATCGTCGCCACCCAGGCCAGAGGGAAGCTCCAGGCAATGAAGATCACCGCGCGCGGTGCGCACCGTTCGGGCGCCTCGGCCTCATCCCCCGACATTCGCACCGGTCTCTCCCATGCGGCCGTCAGTCCCGTCCGCGCCGCGGCACAATCGCGTCGCGGATCAGCAGGCCGATGATGGTCAGTATCAGCGCGGCGCTGCTCAGAACCCTCAGGATGTCGTCCACCATCGTCTCCTTCCGCGCGCCGGGGCTACTGAACGGTGAAGGGCAGCCTGGCGACGAGTGTGTCGTCGGCCGTGATCTCCAGCCAGTAGCTTCCGGGGCTGAAGCCCCCGGCGCTGGGCATCACCCAGTTCACCGTCCGCTTGCTGCCGCTGACCGTGATGAGGCGCCGGCTGATGGTCCGGCCCTCGCGGAACCACTCCAGCAGAACCTGGGAGTTGGCGGGCGCCTGCTGGATGTCCAGGAACACGCCCACCCTCGTCGTGTCGGTCGGCAGGGGCTCGGTGATCTCAACGGGCGTGCCCGACCTGTCCACGTCCGTGCACAGCACGGCCTCCTGGATGAAGCTGCCCTGCTGCAGGGGCATCGCCTCGGGCAGCCCCACCACCGGCTCCGGGGGCTGCTGCTCGCCGCCCTGCGCCGGCCCGGGTGTCGGAGGTTGTGGCTGGCCCGTCGCGGTGACTGCGCCAGGCTGGGCGCCTGCAGGTGCGGCCGTGCCCTCTCCCGGGTGCGGTGTGAAGGCCGCGACGGCTGGCGCCGCTGCCTGCTGGGGCATCTGCGCCACGACCCCGGCCACCTGGGTGACCGGCGCCTCCTCGCCGGTCATCAGGTGCACCATGCGACCGATCTGCACCGCGTAGAGCGTTGGATTCGTGGGCATCGCCACGAGCCCGCTGGGCGTGCCCTGCCCGCCGGTCTGTGTCGCCAGGTCGCGCAGCAGCGCCGTGGCCTCCACCGGCCCCTGAAGCTCCATCCCCAACAAGGTCACCGGACTCGAGCCGACCTGGAGCACCTGCAGCCCCGCCCACACCACCTGGTGAGCGCTGATGTCCAGCCCGGGCAGGGAGCCCTGAAGCTGAGGCGGCGGGATGGGCCTGGTGGCGCTGGCCAGCCAGCCCGCGGGAAGCTGGGCCTGGCGGATCAGGGCCTGCGTCGTGGCCGGCGACTGCTGCGTGCCGCCCGCTGCCGCTCCCACGGGCTGCCCCTGGCCGGCCACGTCGCCGACCTGCGTCTGCGCTGAGGACTCATCGGTGAGTCCGCACTGGCTGAGGAAGGCGGCCGTGTCCATGCTTCCCTGCGCGTACTGCCGGGCGATGTCCGCGGGCGCCAGCACCCCCAGTGAGCCGCCTTGCAGGTCGTCGAAGAAAACGGTCACGGTCTGAACCCAGGGCGCGGAGACCGCGGCCTCCGCCAGCAGGTAGGCCACGATCGGCTCCAGGTGACCGTGCCCCTGCAAAGCCGGTGAGAGGCTGCGCACGATGACCTCCGCCTCATCAACGCTCACGGAGAGATCCCGCAGGCCCAACTGGCTCTGCACGTCGGATGTGATCCTTTGCACCACCTGCTGGATCTGGGGGGCGTCGAGGCGGATCTCGCCGGTGGGGGACAGCAGGCCGCCCGCGGCTTCGCCGAGCTGCTCGCCCAGCAGCCGCTGCACCACGGATCGAGCCAGGTCGCCCTCAGAGCCCGCGGCGGGCAGCACTCCCGTCGCTGAGCCGCCTTCGTGGCCGGCGCCGATGTAGCTGAGAGCCTGGCCGAGCGCGCCCTGCTTGCTCTGGACCTCGTCGAGCAGCGCCGACTGCAGGAGGCCGACCGCTCCGCCGCCCAGCAGCGCTCCCACCCCGCCCTCCACCACCTGCTCGCCGATGTCACACACGGACCTCTGCAGGAAGCGCCCAACCTGGCTCAGCAGACCGCCGCCCTGGCGCTTGCGCGCCACCCCCGGTGTCACGGCAAAGGGTCCCGCGACGTCGTAGATGCAGTCCGCGGCGGGGAAGTTGCCGAACCAGTGGTGCTTGAGGGTGGCGATGATGCGGAAGCGGTGGGCGTTGCCCAGCGACGTGGTGCCTCGGATCCCGAACGGCTGCCCCTCGTCCTGTGGCACCACCTCCTGGCCGCAGATGCGCACGGTCTGCGAGTTGACGCCGTTCTTCTCCTCATCGCCGAGCGTGCGGCGGCCCCTGAAGGCCTCATCGCTGGTGGCCTTGTAGCTGTCGGGGAGGACCTTGAACTTCCCGCCCTTCTCGATGAACTCCACCGTGATGTCCAGCTCGTTGTGCACCTGCAGGTGCCCCTGAGGGGTCAGATTGCTGGCAGCGACGGTGCCCTCGAAGTATAGCTCGAGATCGGGGCTGATATTGGCAAGCACGTCCATCTCGACCCTCTGCGCCACAGCGGGCCAGGTCAGCACCAGGAGCATGGTCAGGCCAAGGCCGGTTGCGGCGAGGCGGCGGAGGGTTGGCGGCGACATTGCGTCACCTCCTCTTCAGGGCGAAGCACGCACGTCCGCGCTGGGACGGCCTTCCACCCCGGCCACGCCATAGGTTGGCGCTGGAAGCCGCCGCATGTGACGTGGCGATCACCGCCACCCGGCGCGAGACCGAGTTCGCCGCTGATTATAGCTGACTGGCCCACAGGGGGCCAGTTCATTGGCTACTTCACACTGTGCTGAGGCGGCGTTACACATGACACCGCCGGACCGCACTAATCCCCATCCCGTCCGGCCCGGCAGCGTCTTGAGAGCCGCTGGCCGTGTGTAGTTCCGTTTGCATGGGCGCGCCTGTGCTGGCGCCCGGTCGTTGTCGTTCGGCGTCGAAACAGGGCAAACGGCGCCCGGACAGGAGCGTCCGGAGGCTCGCAGGCGAGCCAGGTTACGGAGTTCCCCAGACCGCAAGCGGACTGGCTGAGATGCTCCGCATCTCCAGAACTCCGGGCCACGGAACGACAGACGCGCTGGGTGCCCGCGCGGACGGAGGTCGGTGCGTTTCTCCTGCGGTTTCGAGCCGCAGACAGCCGTGTCCGCCGGTCGCCGGGATGCCTGCGGAACACTGCCTTGCGATGGGCGTTGAATCCAGACGAGACTTCTCAGTGCTGGAGGTGGCACGGATGCGGACCCGAACGCTGATCTGTACGTGCGCGGTGGTGATGACGGTGACCGGACAGGCGATGGAGCTGGGTATCGACGGGACGCGTTTCACGCTCGAGGGGGAGGCCGCCTTCCTCGTCGGCGTCAGCTACTACGCGGGGCAGGCGCGGACGCCGGAGCTGATGACCGGCGACCTCGACGACCTGCGAGAGCTGGGCGTGAACTGGGTCCGCGTGTGGGCCACGTGGGAGCGGCATGGCACGCAGCCGGCGCTGGATGAGGCGGGGGCGACGGTGGAGTCGGCCATGTCGCGGCTCCGCGAGCTGGTGCGTCTGGCCGACGAACGCGGCATGATCGTGGACGTGACGCTGCACCGCGGCGGCGTGCTGACCACGCAGGAGGCGCATCTGGCGGCCGTGCGGACGATCTCGCGCGAGTTGCTGCCGTGGCGCAACGTGTACATCGACGTGGCCAACGAGCGCGATGTCCGTGACGCCCGGTTCGTCAGTCTCGAGGAGTGCCGGGAGTTGCGCGATGCCATCCGAGAGGTCGATGCCCACCGTCTCGTCACCGCCTCGTGTGCCCTCAGATCGGCGGAGGCGCTCGACGAGTTCCTTGAGACCACGCAGGTTGACCTGATCGCGCCGCACCTGGGGCGTGGCCCTGAGGATCCGGCAAAGACACGGGCCGTGGTTACACGCTGCCTGGCGTGGATGCGGGAGATCGGCCGGGGGGTTCCGGTGCACCTGCAGGAGCCCTTCCGGCGCGACTACGGCTCCTGGCAGCCGGAGACCGAGGACTTCCTCACCGACCTGCGCGGCGCCATCGAGGGCGGGGCCGCCGGCTGGTGCCTGCACAACGGCTCCAACCGCGGCGCCGATGACGGCGAGCCGCGGCGCTCGTTCGACCTGCGTCCCGACCGCGGCCCGTTCCTCGACACGTTGGATGCGGTCGAGCGCGAGGTGCTGAGCCGCCTGTCCGAGGTGCTGCCTGACGGTGGCGAGGACTAAGGGCTGGCCGGTGGGGGGAGTTGGCGAAGCCCAGGCGGAGGCCCTGCGACGTCAGACGAACTGCAGCGTGATGACCCCGCCGATCAGCAGGATGGCTCCAATCAGCAGGGGGACGCTGAAGCGCTCGCCATAGCCGATCCAGCCCACGAGGGCGGCGATGAGGGGGTAGGTGGAGGTGATGATGACCACCCGGGGCGGCCCGGCGATCTGAATGGCGGCCACGAACAGGGCGTAGCCGGTGGCGAAGCTCAGCAGGCCGTGCGCGAGGAAGCACCAGATGTCGTGCCCGGGCATCGCCAGCAGCTCCCGCCAGGCGCCGGAGACGAGGGCGTAGACGCTCCACGCCACCAGCCCGCAGCCCAGCAGCATGCCGTTGGAGGCCATGGCCGGAACGCGGTGGGGTAGCAGGCCCATGAAGGTCTCACCGATGGCCCAGAACACGCAGGCCCCCACGGCGTAGCCCACGGCGGTCCAGTGGCTGACCCGCTCGTCGCCGTCCGCGGCCGAGGTGGGCGCGCCCACCATGATTCCGCCGAAAAGCGCCATCAGTGCGGCCGCCAGCAGGCCCCACCGGAAGACCTCCAGGCCCAGCGCGATGGAGAGGAACAGGATGATGATGGTCTTCACCCGCGTGATGGGCACGGCCACTGAAAGGCTGCCGTGCTGCACCGCCCGGTAGTAGAGCGTGCAGCCCAGGGGGAACTGCAGCACGCCCGTGACCGCATAGAGGCCCAGCTCCGGGTAGCTGAGCCTGGCCAGTATCGCGATGTCGCGACCTGAGAGGGCGAACATCGCGATGGTGCCGATGGCCATGGAGATGGCGATTCCCAGCCGCCCCGAGGTGCGGGCGCGCTTGATGGGGATGACCACCAGGCCCCACATGACTGTGGCGCCGCCGGCCATCAGATACGCGACAGTTTGGGGGCTCATCCCGCGACCTTCACGGCGCAGCGTAGTCGCGTCGATGCGAACCGCACCGCAAGCGCGGCGTCGGAGAGCGGGAGCGGCGGCAGGCAGTCAGTCAGCATATCACGAGCAGCGCGACTGCCGTTGTGTTCGTGGATGCCACCCACACCTCCATGCGGTGATGGTCCCCGACGCCGGTTCCCCCCGGCGGCCGGCTGGACCTGTCCGGATGCGAATCGACCGCGGGCTCATGCCCGCGGCCGTGTACGACCCCGTGCGCCGCACTCACTTCGTGATCGCTCCGAGACGCCCCCACGCCTCATGCGGGAGCCTGATCTGATCGGCCCCGAGGCTCTATGCCTCGTCCTCTGGCTCCCCGGTCTCGCGCGGCGACTCCTCGCCGGGCACCGGCCCCGCCTCCGCCCTCAGCCGCTCCGCGGTCTGCTTCGCGGCCTCGTGGTCGGGATGCAGGGCCAGCTCCATCTCCAGCTCCGCCATGGCCTGCGGCAGCTTGCCCTGCCGCCAGTAGGCGATCGCCAGGTTGTGGTGAACGTCCCGGAACTGCGGGTCCAGCTCCAGGACCTCCAGCAGAAGGTCGATGGCCTCCTCCACCTGGTCGAGCTGGTTCCTGGAGGCCGCGAGGTTGAGGAGCACCTTCGGGTTCTCCGGCTGCAGCTCCCGCGCGGCCTCGAACTGGCGGGCCGCAGCCACGTACTCCCCCTCGCTGTAGTAGGCGGTGCCCAGGTTCACGCGGGCGGCGAAGTGCTCCGGGTCCTCCTCCACGACCTCCGAGAGCACCCGGATGGCCTCGGAGCGCTCGCCCCGCTCAAGCGCACGCGTGGCGTCCCGAAACCGCTTGCGGGCGTCGGGCCTCTCCTCGGTCTTCTTCTCCCGTCTGCCGAAGGGCCACATGGTGTCGCCTCCACGTCGCTCAGCGCTCGGGCTGATTATACGCGTGGCTCTTGTGGGCTGTCAACGCAAGCCGGGGACGCCTGCGGGCCCGGACGTTGCAGATTGGACGCTTGCGGGCCTCGCCCTACTGGCCGCCTCTGATAT
Organism: Armatimonadota bacterium; assembly: GCA_034722055.1. GTDB lineage: Bacteria > Armatimonadota > Zipacnadia > Zipacnadales > UBA5352 > JAYENL01. Next base: position 30,268 of record JAYENL010000120.1, on the reverse strand, counting down.
GGAGCGCACGCAGAGGGATGCGGTCGAACGGGAGCGAATACACTAGGTACGCACGACCGGGCGCTCGGCGCGGCGGACCGAGCCCGCGGGGCGCGCGCCGGGTGCGTCAGGAAGGCGCGAGGAGGAGCACCGATGGCATCCGAGCGTGACGAGAAGCTGGCCCAGACCCTCGTGGAGATGGGCGTTCTGACCCCCGAGCAGCTCGATCAGGCCCACCGGAAGGTGGACGGTGAGGGCGTCTCTCTGGTTCAGGCGCTGCTGGGCATGGACCTCGCCACTGCCCAGGACCTGGCCCGGGCTGCCGAGCGCATGCCCCGTGAGGGCGAGGGACAGTCCCCGGCCCGCGCGGAGGCGCAGCAGCAGGAAGTGGAGGCTCCCCGCAAGCGCCGGGCCGCGCGGACGGACGGCAAGGCCTCCCTGGACAGCTACGAGGTTGACCCGGAGGCCCTCACCGACGTCCCCAAGGCGGTCGCCGAGCAGCACCTGGTGCTGCCCATCCAGGTCAGTGAGGACCGCATGCTGGTGGCCATGGCGGATCCGGGCGATGTCTTCGCCATCGACGAGATACGCTCCCGCACGGGCAAGCGCGTCGAGGCGATCGATGTGGACGAGGTGGAGCTGCGCAACGCCATCGACCACTACTACGCCGCCCGCGCCCGCTCCCAGGTGTCGATGCAGGCGACAACATCCACCGAGCTGGACATGCGCGTGACCGACAGCGAGTTCGCGGGCGAGATGGACCAGAAGCTTGCCGAGATGATCGACCAGGCGCCCGTGGTCGCCATCGTCGAGCAGATTCTCAAAGAGGCTGTGCGCATGCGCGCCTCCGACATCCACGTCGAGCCCCGGGCCGAGAACGTGCGGGTGCGCTACCGCGTGGACGGCCAGCTCATGACCTTCACCACGCTGCCGAGCGATATGCACCGCTACGCGCTCTCGCGCATCAAGATCATGGCGGGGGCGGACATCTCCGAGACCAGGCTGCCCCAGGACGGCCGCTTCGCCACGGAGGTCGATGAGCGGCCCATCGACGTGCGCGTATCCACGCTGCCCACCTACTGGGGCGAGAAGGCTGTGATGCGCATTCTCGACAAGTCCCGCGCCCTGGTGTCGCTGAACCAGCTCGGCATGAGCCAGGAGACGATGAACACCTGGGAGAGGCTGCTGCACACCCGCCAGGGGATGCTGCTGGTTACCGGGCCGACCGGCAGCGGCAAGAGCACGACGCTCTACGCTTCACTGCACACCATCAACGATGAGACCAAGAACATCACGACGGTGGAGGACCCCATCGAGTATCAGGTCGCCGGCATCAACCAGACGCAGGTGCACCCCCGCATCGACCTGACCTTCGCCTCCACCCTCAGGCACATTCTCCGCCAGGACCCCGACATTATCCTGGTCGGCGAGATCCGCGATCTGGAGACCGCCGAGATGGCCTTCCGGGCCTCGATGACCGGTCACCTGGTGCTCTCGACGCTGCACACCAACGACGCCCCCTCGGCGGCCACCCGCCTGGTGGACATGGGCGTGGAGCCCTATCTCATCGCCTCCTCGATGATCGGGGTCATCGCCCAGCGGCTGGTGCGGCGCATCTGCCCCCGCTGCCGGGAGGAGGTGGAGCCCAGCGAGATGGAGCTGGACCGCCTGGAGCTGAGCGCGGAGCAGGCGAAGAAGATCAAGTTCCATCACGGCCGCGGCTGCGCCATGTGCCGCAACACCGGCTACTCCGGCCGCATCGGCGTCTACGAGCTGATGCCCATCACGCCGGAGCTGCGCGACGCCATCGCTGCCGAGGCCACCGCCGCTGAGCTGCGCCGCATCGCGCTGCGCTCGGGCATGCGCAGCCTCAAGTACGACGGTCTCTCGAAGGTTAACGCCGGGATCACCACCGCCGCGGAGGTCCTGACGCTGCTGTTCGCGGGCGAGGAGGTCGGAGGATGATCCGGCCTCGGGGCTGGTAAGCAATGCGGCCCGCCGGTGGGACGGACAGGCGCGGGCGCACGGGGCAGCGATGGGAAGCTGAGGAGGGCGGGAGCTGTGGTCACCGGCGAACCCGTGGAGGTGGATGCGAGAATCATCACCGCCCGGGGACCGGAGCACATAGACGCCTTCGTTGATGCACTGGTTGAGCTGCTCGGGCCGCCGCTGTGAGTCGCTGCGCGCCACGTATCGGGAGGGTCCGTATGCGCAACGTCAGGTACGAAGAGCTGCTGCCCCACGAGATCGTCCAGGCCCGCCAGGAGTGCCCCATCGCCTACCTCGCCGTCGGCGGCGTGGAGTGGCACGGGCAGCACAACTGCGTGGGGCTGGACACGGTGAAGGCCAACGAGATCGCGGTCCGCTGCGCCGAGGCCGCCGGCGGCCTGCGGTTCCCGCCACTGTTCTACGGGGAGAACCGCGAGGCCTACCTCATGGAGACGAACCACGATCCCGGCGGCCTCATCAAGCAGAAGTACGCGCTGCCGGAGGAGAACTTCGCCCCCGGCTACATGGGCCGCTCCATCCAGGAGCAGGATCGGGCCTACATTGAGCTGCTGATCCACATCCTGCGGGAGATCAAGAGCCTCGGCTTCCAGGTCATAACGCTCATCGCAGGCCACTACCCGCTGCGCAACCACGCCACGGCCGCCGCTGAGTGGTTCAACGTGCTGTGCCGGCCGACGCGGGCCTGGGCCACCAGCGGCTACGACCTGGTGCAGGACGAGATCCCCACCGCCGGGGACCACGCCGGAGCCTGGGAGACGTCGCTGATGATGGCGATGCGCCCGGAGCTGGTGGACCTGAGCCGGCTGCCCGAGGATCCCGACGCCACTCTGATCGGCATCGGCGGCCGCGACCCCCGCCAGCACGCCTCCGCCGACTACGGCCAGCGCGGGGTGGGCGCCGTAGTGGAGGCCATCACGTCGAGGGCCCATGAGCTGCTGAGTCAGGTGCGCCCGGCCGAATGAGCACGTGCAGGGAGGAAGGCCGCACAATGCCAGTACCGCGAACGGGGATGACCACGATCATGCTGCTGACTATCGCCGCACTTGCCACCGCCTCGATGGCTGCCGATGACGCCAACCTCGTCGCCAATCCGGGCTTCGAGGAGGGCGGGACCGAGGACGGGACGCCGGTCCACTGGAGCCTCCGGGAGCCGGAGGGCGTCGCGCTGCAGGCCGACGGCGGACACGCCGGCGACGGCTACGTCCACTTCGTCGATGAGCGCGACGACGCCGGCCTCTTCCTGGAGAGCCAGCGGGTGCCGGCTCGCCCCGGCGGCACCTACACCGCCAGCGCCTGGTTCCGCACCGCCGACGACTGCCAGCCGGGGGTCTACATCAACATCTACGACCAGCTTGGCGAGCGCATCCACAACAAGTACGCCCGCGCCACCGGGCCGACCGACGGGTGGGCGCGGGTGGAGGTCACCGCCGCCGCCCCGCAGATGGCCTGGGAGGTCTCGGCCTCCCTCTACGCCTACGTCGGCGACGTGGGTGAGTTCGATGCCGACGACGTCGCCCTCACCGTCCAGGGCGGCGCGGAGCCCGGCAGCGCCGGCCTGGAGCGTGCCGAGCCCGGTGACAGGGAGCCGGCCGAGATCGCCGACCGCCTGGAGCTGTTCGTGGACAGCTTCCTGATCGATGGCACCGCCGGCGCGGTCGAGCGGCGCCTCCACCGTCCCACCCGGCGAGAGATCGTCCTGCAGCTCGACAGGCCCTGGGAGGGCAACACCTCGGCCTACTTCGCCCTGGTGCAGGACGGCGAGCGGATCCTGCTCTACTACCGGGGCAGCAGCGAGGAGACCGGGCAGGTCACCTGCGTGGCCGAGAGCACCGACGGCATCTACTTCCAGCGCCCCACGGTGGGGCTCTTCGAGTTCGATGGCTCCACGGACAACAATATCATCTGGCAGGGCAAGGGCGCCCACAACTTCACGCCCTTCAAGGACCCCAACCCCGCCGCTCCCGACGACCAGCGCTTCAAGGCCCTCGGCTACAGCGACCACGGCCACGGCCTGGCCGCCCACGTCTCCCCCGACGGCATCCACTGGCAGGACCTCACCGGGGAGCCCGTCATCACCAAGGGCGCCTTCGACTCCCAGAACCTGGCCTTCTGGGACCCGCTGCGGGGCCTCTACGTGGAGTACCACCGCCAGGGACGCGAGGGCGTGCGGGACATCATGACCTGCACCAGCGAGGACTTCGTGAACTGGACCGAGCCTGTCTTCATCGAGTACGCCGACGAGCGCAAGCAGCACATGTACACCAACGGCATCCGGCCCTACTTCCGCGCTCCGCACATCTACATCGGCACCCCGGCTCGCTTCGTCCCCTCACGCAAGAAGATCGATGAGCACCCCAGCAGCGGCGTCAGCGACGCAGTCCTGATGAGCAGCCGCGACGGCCTGCACTTCGAGCGCTGGGAGGAGGGCTTCATCCGCCCCGCCGCCGAGCCCGAGGTCTGGACCGACCGCAACAACTACCCCGGCTGGGGGATGATGCAGACCTCCCCGGAGGAGATCTCGCTCTACTGGACGGAGCACTACCGCCATCCGACCATGCGCCTGCGCCGGGGCACCATCCGCACCGACGGCTTCGTCTCCGTGCACGCCGGCGGCGACATGGGGGAGATCATCACCCGGCCGCTGATCTTCTCCGGGGATCGGCTCGTGGTGAACTACGCCACCTCTGCGGTGGGCTGGATGCGCTTTGAGCTGTGCGACGAGGCCGGAGAGCCCATCGAGGGCTACTCGCTGCGCGACAGTGAGCTGCTCTTCGGCAACGAGATCCAGCACACGGTCACCTGGAACGACGCCAGCGACCTGAGTGCTTTGGCCGGCACTCCCGTCCGCCTGCGCGTGCGGCTCTACGACGCCGACCTCTACTCCTTCCGCTTTCCTGCAGAGTGAGAGCGGAGGCAGGCTGCCGGCGCTTGCTGAGGCGTGGGTATCGTTAGGAATCTCAGCATCGTACAGGCCCAGGTCATCCCAAGCGCTTCGACTGCCAACGACGAGACGGTCTCTACTCCTCCAGCAGCCACACATCGTGCGATGGATGTCGGATTGCGAATCCCATCCGCCTCAGAGCCAGAGCCGCCTCCAGCCTGACCAGGTACTGCCTCGATCCCCATCCCGGGGCTCCAATATCCGTGAGGCCCTCCACATCACGAAATGCCGGGTCGTTGAGTGCCTCTGCGAGGGCAGGTTTCGCCTCCCTCGTGTCGAGGAAACCCAGCGAGCGCGCGGCCAGCGCCCGTATCAAGTCATCCTCGTCGGTTCTCAGGAGGCGGGTCAACTGCTCGATGGCGCGTTGCCGCCTGGCCTCGGCGATTGCCGCGTCCTCATGCTTCGCGGCTGATGTGGCGAACGCGAAGAGCAGCAACCTGCGTAGCGTCGTGTCAGTCGCCTTAGCTTCGTCTCCCGTCGGGATAGCCGCACGCCGCTGCCACAGTGCGTCGGGCAGAAGGAGCTCGCCCAGGACCGAGACGTATGCGATCCGCAGGTGCTCGGTGAGCGCATAGCCGCTGGCCAACGCCGGGGTGCCGGGGCGATCCAGCGGCTCTCGCACCTCGGATTCCAGCGCGGCCATCACCGTTCCCGCCTTCTCCTCAGCGGTCAGGTTCTCGGACGCCTTGATCTCCGCGAGTGCGCTCAGTTGCCGCCTGAACTGCTCGCCTGCCTCCGGAGGCGATTGCTGAGAGAACACAGCCGTAGCGCTAAGCACCGCTGGCGCCAGGATTGCCAGCAGCACCGCCGCGCTCCTCGTGCAGTGGAGCCTCATGATCTCTCCTCGGTTGTGAACGCCTTCACTCCTCGTCGCCGACGAGGCCGATACCCGACGCCGCCACCACCATCATTGTGGCTGCCGACTGCCGGCTCAACCAGACGGCCTTGGGGTCCGGGTCAGCCCCAAGCAGTCATTGCAGCACCTCGCCGGACATGGCGTCGATCACGGCTCAAGCGCGCTCCATCGTGCCCATCGGCTGTCTGTCGCCGGAGGGCTTCACGTCGAAATCCACGATCCACACGGAACCCTCGTCCGGGTGTATCGGGGAGCTCAGCATCAGCCTGGGCTCATCGAGCGACAGTTCGACCGGCGAATCGTACCGACCGTGCAGATGCTCCCGCGCAATCGCCATCGCCCTGTCCCTCCCAACGTCGATGTCTTCGAGCTCGGGACGCACCTTCGCGACCCTCTGCACGTAGGAGATGGGCTCGCCGGTTATGCTTGAGATAAGCACCGACACCATATCCCCCGTGTACACGCCCGGCGCGGCGCGTGCCTGCCAGATGAAAGTGTAAAAGGGTGGCTGATCGCGTCTTGCCCTCTCGACAAGCTGCATCCTCACCGGGACGGGAGGGAAGAGTCGCGCCTTCAGTCGCTTCGCCTGCTCCAGCGCCTCCTCCATCGGGATCCGCGTGTCCTCGGGCTCGGAGACCCTTCTGTCCGGCCAGAAAACGCGGCGTAGGAACCGAGTCTCAGCGTTGTAGGTGACCTTGACGCGCTCGTGCTCCCCGTCAAGGACCGTGGCTTGGACGACCACCTCTCGGCCGCCCTCCTTGTGGCTGATCCTCTGGATGCGCACCGCATCCTCTTTGACTGCCAGTGCTTGAGCGACCACGTGCCGAGGATCCGGCTGCGTGACGTCAATCAGGTGGGAGGTCATCCTCCTGCCTCTGTGGTCATGCTCCTGCTCGGCAGAGAATGCGATCCAGCCGGTTACTGCTGCGGCGAAGACCAGACATCCTCCGATCAGCGCCATGCGAGGTGCGCTCATGACCTTGCCTCCTGGCTCGCAACTTGTCTCTGTGTTGTCATGGAGTCTGGCGCCCCTCCCCGAGGCATTGCATTGACCACCCCGTTCTTGGGCGTCCAGGTCTGCACCGGAAGCGTCAGCGTCATCTCATCCATGATGCCCCAGAACAGGTGTACTTTCGCCCGCCACGGCAAGGCCCCATTGAGGGTCGCGCACACACGGCCGGGGGGCACAGGCCCTCCTGCGGCCACCCGCACTCGGCGCATGCTACTGCTCTTGCGCGCCCAACTGCCGCAGGGCCGCCCGGGCGGCTTCGCGTACGAGGGGTATACGAACATCGTGCATCTGGACCACGAATGGATCGTTGAGGGCGTCCTGCAGTACAGGGATGGCCTCGGCCCTGCCCAGATGGCCCAGAGCGCGGGCCGCGGCCTCGCGCACGAACCCATCCGGGCTCCCCTGCGCCAACGTCATCAGCGGCTCCAGTTGCTCCTTATCGCCGAGATAGCCGAGGACGATGACGAGCCAGTCGTGGAACTCCCCGTCGGCTCTAGCAAGCTCACCCTGCACTTCCTCGCGAACTTGGGGTCCGAGCTTCCACAGTCCCATCTGGTAAGCGCCCTTTACGAAGCCGCTGGCCACCGCGGGCGTGAGCCCAGGACCCTCCATGTTGCGCGCCTCTACCTGCCGGTCTGATAGAGCACATTCGTCGCGAAGAGCGGCCAGCAGGGCGCTTGCGGCCTCAGGCGCACCGGACTTGCCCAGCCGAAGCGCCGCCGAGATGCGCTCCGAGAACTTGGTGCTGCCCAACTGGTCTATGAGTCTGGTGACCTCCTCCGGCGACACCTCGCCTCCTGGCGCGGCCGGCAGAGCGAGCTCACCTGCGGCCTGCCGCGGGTCAGTCCGGCTCTGCGTTTCCTGCTCGTCCCGGCAACCGACCACGAACCCGAGGAGGAGCAGCAACAACATCATCCATCTACCCATCTCAGTCGCCTCCCTTCTGCACGTGCCGTGGCGTCGCATCACTGAGCGCTCTGATGGCCTGGACTCGCCCAGTCAACAGCGTCGAACGATCCCATCTGCCACGTCTGCTCTGCCTTGCAGGCCCAGTCCTCGCCATCCCAATAGCCGTCGAAGTTGGTGTCTTGTTGGGTCGGGTCATACGGGTTGCCGTCGAGGCCTGTCTTAGTCGGCTCGTCATTGTCGTGCATGAAGTCGCGGTCGAGATCGAAGTTGCGGTCGTACGGATCCCACTCGTCGAAGTAGTAGTCCATGTGTGCCTTCTCGTGAAGGCAGGTCGAGCCGAAGTTGTCGATGCCATCACCCATTACGACCAAGCCCTCATCCTGCTCGCACGCCCCTGGCCCAATGTGGAAATGGGGATCCCCGAACTGATAGTATCCGTCTGAACCCGAATTCGGGTCGTATTGGTGGGAGCCGGTGTCCGCACCGGCGTCCGACCAGTAATAGTACCAGTTTGGTGTGACACCCGTGTCAGGCCCCGGATGGTTCGTTGCATCGCGCGGGAAGAAGATCTGCACTGTCTGCGTGTCCTCGCACGGGACCTGTGAGTGCGAGAGTGTGAGCACCTTGTTCCCGAACTCGCTGTTGGAGCTGGGCAGCCGGGTGTAGGTGAAAGTGATCGTCTGCCCCTTGGGTGGATCAGGATCGCTGGTCAGTGTGGAGCCCTGGATGGTGTCGAGCTCCCACTCCAGGTCAGCTTGCGGCAAGACCCCGTGCGTAGTGCCGGTCGCTGCCACCTGACACGCACCGTTGGGGTCTGCGGCGTCGTCGAACACGAAGTTGTTGTCCGTCACGGGGTTCTCGTCAGGCTCCAGGATCTCGAGCGCGCGCACCAGATTCGTGCTGCCCCTCTCCAGCGCCGGTTTGGCGAGGCCGTCGCGGTTTTGGGCGGCGTCCTCCGCGCTCTCGTCGGCGAAGAGCACACAGTAGATCGGGCCGATCGGCTCGTCGTCCTCATCGAATTCCACGCCGGTCAACGTGTAGACGTCGCTCCAGCTCGACCCGGCATCGGTCGGCTGGCCGGTCAGGGTTCCCAGAGTGGTCAGCTCGGGACCGCAGAACTGCAATTCGACAGATCCGGCGGCGCGGTTCATCGTGTATCTGACTGCCCCGCTGAGCACCCCTGTCTCCGGGTTGGCCTCGGAGTAGTAGAAGCTGTCCACTGACGTTGTGAGCCGCCAGGACTTGTCGGGCTCGGGGCCGCAGACCAGCGCCGGCGGGCCGTCCTCGTGCTGCGCGCTGATGCGATAGGTGTAGATGCCGCTCTCCTCGGGGAGATCCGTGTCCCAATCAATCTCACCGGCAATCTCGCCCTGCTCGTCCGCCGCAACGTGCTCCTCGGTGAGTTGCGCGACCGCGTTGCCCTGCAGGTCGTAGATGTCCACGGTAACCGTGAAGCGCGGATCGATGCCATCGCCCACGTGGTGGATGATGTTCCAGGAGATGGTGTGCGAGGTGTCATCGGCGTGGTGCAGGATGATCTCGTCACTGGTGGTGACACTGGCATTCTTTCAGTTGTAACTCTGTGCCAACGCGGTCAGTCCGAGCTACTTGGGACTTCGAGTCCCCAGTGTTCTCCACTAATACTCGTCGGTGGGGTAGAGCACCTTCCCGTTTCGCGCGTCGATGAACACCGCGTCGTACCACGTTTCCATGCCTTCCTGCGACACGTGGAAGTCGATGGTCCAGACGGGTGCATCGTACTTCTTCATGTGGTGGCTGAAGGTGACATCGTCTATCTGTGCAGCGGCGCCATGCCTGTCTGTCAGCAGCTCGCGTGCGGTTCGCATCGCCTCCATGCGGGTGACCGATGCCGTGGTCATCTGCTCAGGTGGCGCGTATGAGCAGGCATAGGAGAAGACCTCCTTGTTCTGTGCGCAGACCGCAATCATGACTCTGCCGATAGCGGCATCATCTTCAGCGCGCAGGAGCCATGTGAACAGGTAGGCACTCGGCTCATTCCGCGGGAAACCCCTGTGCTCCTCAAGCGTGAACTGCTCCGTCCAGAAGGGGCAGTGACGCTCCGCGAATCTCCTGGCAATCGGCAGAAGCTCATGCTCGCCGGCGGCGTCTCCTTTCGCCTCCCACACATATGCTTCGGGCCATCGTGCGCGCGTCACGTAGCCAAGCTGGGTGTCAACGTCCAGGCTGGCGCGCCGGGCGACGGACTGCTGATCGGATGGGGCGGGGGTATACGAGACTTCGACACGGTGCTGATGGCGCCCCCGGCGCTCTCTCGTGAGCTTCTCGATGGACTGCGGCGTTACGTCAAGGAAGTGGTAAGTAATCTCCCTGATTCTCTGGTCGAGCTCCTCCTGGGCAGAGAATGCGAGCCAGGCGGTTACCGCGGCGGCTAAGACGAGACATCCTCCGATCAGGACCTTGCGGCGTGTCGTCATGACTTCACCTCCAAGCTCGCGATCACTCAGTGTGTTGTGATACGCCGTGGCGCCCGTGCTGCAAGGGCCACCGGACCGCCGGCCATTTCAAACCTCACTCCCCCCACTTGGCAGGTAACAGCGTCACGTTGTCTCTTGACGCGTACGTGCCCCATCCGCCGTCGTCTCCGTCGTTTTCGTCTCGGAGATCGAATATCACCTGTATCGCCGCGGCGTCCACATACGCGCCGTCAGACATCACGTAATCCCAGAACAGCGGGATGCCTTCGGACATCGCCCATACATATAGATCGCCTTCAAACCCCGCACTGCAGTCCACGCCTTTGTCACTGGCGGCATCCAGTAGGTTGGAACCAGCAGCGTTGTCGGCTGCAGTGTGACAGCCGACAAAGAACACGAATCTACATAACTCCAGCGCGCCATCCGCCTTCTTTTCCAGGTAATAGATGTCGTTGACCGAATCGTTGTCGTTGGGGTTCTCGCCCGCCGTCCCGCCTCGCAGTTGGTGATGGTTGACGACCTGCTGAAGCGCGCAATGGTTCGCAGCGGCATGACCGATGTACTGGAAGACGGCGCAGTTGTCGAAGGCCTCGTAGGTGGTGGAAGCAACAGCCCGCCCGACCTGCGCGGAGTACTGTGTGCCGTCGCCGCCGTGGGACTGGTAGTAGCAAGAGGTGTTGACGGCTGCGGCAAAGCTCGCTGAGCTGCCGCCCTCGCCAGGCACGTTATAGGCTTTAGGCCATTTGACGATAGTGCTGCCCGTCTGTAGCGTCAGCTTGGGCTGCTGGTCTCTGTTCTCTTGCCCATCTGCATCAGTCTCCAATGCGGAAACCACGAACCTGTAGATTCCCACGATCTGGTCTGGGTCCTTGAACTCCACGGTGCACTGGTGCGCGCCATTGCCCGGGTCGAGTTGGCCGCCCCCGGCAGGCTCGATAATGCTGACCTGCTCCAGATCATGGTTGTAGATGTCCAAGTCGCAGGCACCCGCCTCCCGGTTCAATTCGTAGTGCAAGGTTACCGACGCCTCGGTTGGGGGACCGTCAATCCAGGCGAAGTCCGAAACGCTCACATCGCTGATCTCCAGCCGCCAGGACTTGTCGGGCTCGGGGCCGCACACCAGCGCCGGCGGGCCGTCCTCGTGCGCCGCGCTGATGCGGTAGGTGTAGATGCCGTTCTCCTCGGGAAGATCTGTGTCCCACGCCAGGTTACCCTCGCCGGTCTCAACGTCCTCCTGGGTAAGCTGGGCGACCGCGTTGCCCTGCAGGTCGTAGATGTCCACGGTAACCGTGAAGCGCGGATCGATGCCATCGCCCACGTGGTGGATGATGTTCCAGGAGATGGTGTGGGAGGTATCATCGGCGTGGTGGAGGATGATGTCGTCGCCGGTAGCCTTCACCACCCCGTTCTTGGGCGTCCAGGTCTGCACCGGAAGCGTCAGCGTCATCTCATCCATGATGCCCCACGAGGGCTTGCTGTGCGAGGCATGCATCTCTTCACCCCCGGATGAGGATACGGCAGCTTCGCTTTCTTCCTTGTTTCTATACCCCTCTCCGCAATGCGTTAGTCCTTAAATTACCGTGTCTACAGGAAGCGTAGTTCTGCCACCCAATGTGCATGCTGGGATGGTAGCTGGGCTACGGATTGCCGGTGTTGAGCACGATGGTCTCGCCGATGAGCGCGGAGGCGTCATCGGAGGCCAGGAAGACCGCCACCCGCGCCACCTCGTCGGGCAGCGTCAGCCGCCCCAGGGGCAGGTGATCGCTCTCCAGCGCGTCGCCCTCCTCCCAGCCGATCATCTCCGTGGCCACCGGCCCCGGGCCGATGGCGTTAATGCGCACACCCCTGCCGGCCCAGTTCCGCGCGAGGCCGCGGGTGAGGCCGGCCACACCCCACTTGGAGACCCCGTAGATGGTGTTCGCGCCGCGGAACGCGTAGTCGGAGGCGATGTTCACCACCGCCCCGCCCTCGCGCGCCATCATCCGGGCCGCCGCCTCCGTGATAAACCAGACCGCCTTGAGGTTGGTATCCATCACGTAGTCCCACTCGGCCTCGCTGTCGGCGCGTCCGTCCGGTCCATCCGGCAGGTGGTGCACGCCCGCGTTGTTGACCACGATGTCGAGGCCGCCCAGCGCCTCTGCGGCATCCTCGAGGCGCTGCTCGGCCTGCGAGACATCGCGCACGTCCCAGGCCATGGCGTGACAGCGCCGCCCGCGCGCCTCGATCTCCGCCCAGGTCTCCTCCAGGGCCTCCAGGGAGCGCGCCGTGGCGGCCACGTCCGCGCCCTCATCCGCGAACGCCAGCGAGATGGCCCGTCCGATCCCGCGGCTGGCGCCGGTCACGAGCGCCTTGCGTCCCTCAAGTCGCATGTGCGTGTCCTCCTTGCCCACGCGTCAGCCCATCTGTCGTCGCCGTTCCCCTCTCCCGGCTGCGGCGAAGCCGCCAGGGAGAGGGGTGCCCGAGCTGATGCTGGGGCGGGGTGAGGCTGCCGTCGATCACGGAAGCTCAAAGCCGTGCTGCGGCTCCCATCCCAGCACGCGCCGGGCGCGCTCGATGCTGTACCACTCCCGCCCATGCGAGGGGTCGAGCGTGCCATCCTCGATGAGCTCGCGGATGCCCGGGTAGAGGCCCTCCAGCGTCCCGATGCGGTCCGCGAAGAACTGCAGCGGCTCGACGCCGGCAAGCGGGCTGTCGGCGGTGATGATGAACGTCTCCTGCGCCAAGTCCTCGGGAGCCTCCAGTGCCAGCAGGTGCGCCCGCGCCACATCGCGCACATCCACCATGTGGAAGAGGAAGTCGATGGTGCGCTCGAAGGGCACGTCCTCGGCACAGATGAAGCCGGGGCGCAGGATGATGGTGCTCAGGCCGTGGCGGGCGGCTGCGAAGCGGCACATCTGCTCGCCGAGCTGCTTGCTGAGGCCGTAGAGGTCGCTGGGGCCGCGCTCGATCTCCTCGTCGATGGGCAGTGAGGGCGCCGGCGGGCCGGCTCCGTGGCCGGTGGCGCTGATCGACGAGGTGAAGACCACCCGCCGTGCGCGCGCTGCGACGGCGCCCTGCAGGACATTGTGCGTGCCCATCACGTTGGTCTCGAACATGGCGTGGTCGCCGAGCTGGCGCCAGACCGCGCCGTGGATGGCGGCCACATGCACGATCGCGTCCATGCCCTGGCAGGCCTCGCCGACCGCCTCGGCGTCCAGCAGGTCGCCCTCGATCCAGGGAAGCCCGTCTCCCGGCTCGGCCATCTCGAAGTGCGTCACCTCGTGGCGCTCCGCTACCATCGGCGCCAGTCGCGAGCCCACGAGTCCGCTTCCGCCCGTCAGCAGCACCTTCACGTACCATCGCTCCCTTCGCCGCGGCCTGGACATCAAGCCGGGCCGGCGTGCTCCCCCGCTGTCGCGGCCTCTCTCAACTGTCGCCGCCGTCACGCAGTTGAACGCCTGCCGGGCGGAATCCTGCCGCCGCGTCGCCCGGCCGCGGTCGAGACGCTGAAATGTTCGGCTTCTGCGCTTCTTGAAGGACTCCTCGATGATGTGCGGAACAGTATCATGCCACGATCGCCAAGCAGCGGATCGGACCGTCGCTCACACCGTTCGTGCTGGCCTCGATGACGTCACTGACGGCGCGACGCGCGAGGTCCAGCGCCGGGAGGGTCATGTGATGGAACAGATCAATGTTGGTCTCGTCGGCTACAACTTCATGGGCCGCGCGCACTCCAACGCCTACCGACAGGTCCCATTCTTCTTCCCCGAGGTCGAGGCCGAGCCGGTCATGAAGGTGCTCTGCGGGCGCACCAGGGAGCGGGTGGACGCCTGCGCGGAGCAGTTCGGCTGGGAGGAAACCGTCTACGACGTGGACGACCTGGTGGCCCGCGATGACATCGACCTGGTGGACATCACCGCGCCCAACAACCAGCACGCGGAGCTCGCCATCAAGGCCGCGGAGGCCGGGAAGCACGTCTTCTGCGAGAAGCCCCTGGCGACCAGCGTGGAGGACGCCGAGCGCATGGTGCAGGCCGTCGAGGACGCCGGCGTCATGCACATGATCTGCCACAACTATCGCCGCGCCCCCGCCGTGTCCCTGGCGAAGCAAATGATCGAGAACGGCGACCTGGGCGAGATCTACCACTGGCGCTCGCTGTACCTGCAGGACTGGCTGCTCTCGCCCGACGTCCCCATGATGTGGCGGGTGCAGAAGGACATCGCCGGCTCCGGCTCGCTGGGGGACCTGATGGCACACTCCATCGACCTGGCGCTATGGATGCTCGGCGACATCGACTCCGTGGCCTGCACCATGGAGACCTTCATCGAGGAGCGGCCCATGATGGAGGACTTCGACACCGGCCTGGGCGGCCGCGCCGCCGAGGGCGCCGAGATGGGCACCGTGGACGTCGATGACGGCGTCATCGCCCTGTGCCGCTTCGACAATGGCGCGCTGGGGACCATGGAGGCCACGCGCTTCGCCGCCGGGCACCGGAACTACAACTGGTTCGAGGTCAACGGCTCCAGGGGCTCGATTCGCTTCAACCTCGAGCGCATGAACGAGCTGGAGTACTACAACACCGAGGACCCCGAGGACCGGCAGGGCTTCCGCGTCATCCCGGCGACGGAGGACTGCCACCCCTACATGGGGCTGCCCGACGAGGGAGGGCCGCGCTACTGGCCGGTGGCCCACATCATCGGCTACGAGCACACCTTCATCAACACCGTCTTCAGCCTCTGCGATGCCCTGGGCAAGGACGAGCAGCCCTGGCCGAGCTTCGTGGACGGCCTGCGCACGCAGAAGGTCCTGGCGGCCTGCGAGAGGGCGGCCGGCAGCGGCCAGTGGGAGGAGGTCGGGCTGTAGGGGCGCTTCGGCGCTGCGCGCCGAGCTCGAAGCCGCGAGCTGCAAGTGGTGAGCCGCAAGCCTCAAGCTGCAAGCAACGGCGGTACGGCAGCGCTTGCACAGAGCGATCTGCCGTTCCGTGGCATGGACACTCCTGTCCGTGCGCCGTTACGTGGTTTTTTGCTCGCCTGATGACGACACCCGATCGACGAGGTGAGTCGCCGTGACGTGGATGGCGATACTGGCGGTGGCCGGAGTGATCGTGGCGATCGGTCTCGTCTTCGTGGTGCTGGCGCCGTGGATCACGCGCATCGGCAGGCGCCGCCGCGGACCGTCGAACCGGAGGTAGCGGGGCAGTCATGGCCTCGGAGGAGCTGACGGACTGCCCCATCTGCGCCACCTTCGTGGTGGTCTGGCTGGCGCTGCACATCGCCTTCGTGGTCTGCTGGGGGACAGGGCCCGAGAGCCTGGCGACGAATCTGCTGCTGGCGTTGGTGGTAGTCGTCAATGTGATCGCGTTCGTGGCCGTCATGCCCATGCTGACCGACGGCGATGCGCAGTTCAGTGAGGACTTCTTTCGTGCCGAGGGCGGTGAGCACCAGCCGCCTGGCGCTGTGAGCGATTGAGGCACGCCGGCCGATGCTCATTCGCCCTCATCTGGGCACTGTGGTGTTCCGAACGTCGCGAACACAGACGTGCGATCAGCTAAGACAGGGAGGAGCAAGGCAATGAAAGTCGGAGCGTTGAGTGCCGCGTGGAGTGACATGCCGCTTGAGGAGGTCTGTGCGTTCTTCGCCGAGGCCGGGCTCGAGACCATCGAGATCGGCACCGGCAACTACCCCGGCGACGCCCACTGCAACCCGTTCGAGCTCAAGGGCGATAAGACCAAGCGGGAGGACTTCCTGGCCATGATCGCCGACCATGGCCTGGAGATCTCCGCGTTCTCCTGCCACGGCAATCCGCTGCACCCCGACGAGGCCGTCGCCGAGGAGCATCACGAGGTCTGGCGCGCCACCTGCGACCTCGCCCAGCAGTGCGGGGTGAGCTGCGTCAACGGCTTCTCCGGCCTGCCCGGCGGCGGACCCGACGACAAGGTCCCCAACTGGGTCGTCGCTCCCTGGCCGGAGGACCACCTTGAGGCTCTGGAGTACCAGTGGGAGATCGCCATCGAGTACTGGACGCGCGAGAACGAATACGCCGACAAGCGGGGCGTGGACTTCTGCTTCGAGATGCACCCCAACTTCCTGGTCTACAACCCTGAGACGCTGATGAAGCTCCGCGAGGCCTGCGGGGAGCGCATGTGCGCGAACTTCGACCCCTCGCACCTGTGGTGGCAGGGGATCGACCCCACCGCGGCCATCCGCTGGCTGCAGGAGCACGGCGCGGTCATCCAGCACTTCCACGCCAAGGACGTCTGCGTCTACGACTGGAACGCGAAGGTCAATGGCCTGCTGGACGCCAAGCACTACGGCGATGAGCTCAACCGCTCGTGGATCTTCCGCAGCCTCGGCTACGGACACGACGACCTGGAGTGGAAGGACCTCATCTCCACGCTGCGGATGTGCGGCTACGACGGGCCGCTGTCGATCGAGCACGAGGACTCGCTGATGACCGCCAACGAGGGCTTCCTGAAGGCCGTGGAGTTCCTGCAGGACTGCGCGATCTTCGAGGAGCCGGGGGAGATGACCTGGGCATAGTACGTCAGATAACGGCAGATAACGGCAGACAACATCAGACAACGGCAGATAACGCCGGCTAACGACACAGACCGCTGACGACAGCTGTCCGCGCGTTACCTGCCGCGTATAGGTCAGGCTTCGAGCCCGACAACAGCCGGGCGGGAACGGAGGCCCGCCCCTCCAAACGACTGGACAACGACGCCGTCCCCCCTCATCCGGAACGGAGAGGGGGGACGCCCGACACAGTCGGGCAGGGGGGTGAGGCCCATACCGGCAGATAACGACCCGAACGGCAGAGACGGCAGCCAGTCGCTCGCGGTGTGGCACCTTCCGGGTAGGTGGGGCTTGCAGCCTGACCGAGAGAGGTCGCATCGCAGGGACGTGGAGGGAGGGATCATCGTCCGCCACTCCGCGAGGGCGGCGAGATTGAGTGGGTGCTGGCCGCTAGTGGCGGCGTCGCCCGCGCGGTAAGCATGACATTACGAGTTCGCGCCCTCTGAGGCCCCGCAGTTGCGGGCCGGGGACGGATGTGCTACAATCTGACGTAACCGGCGGCATCATCGTCGCCGGTTGTACTGCATCTGCGTGCGGGGCTGCTTCACGGACCATCGGGGCCGCCGCGAACGGGAGCGACTCTGGATGGCACAGTTGATCTATCTCGACGGTGAGCTCGTGGAGCGTGAGCGAGCCAAGATATCGGTCTACGACCACGGTCTGCTGTACGGCGATGGGGTGTTCGAGGGCATCCGCGTCTACAACGGCCGGGTGTTTCGTCTCGACGAGCACCTCAGGCGCCTGCAGCGCTCGGCGCGCGCCATCATGCTCGACATTCCGCTCACCCACGAGCAATTGGTGGAGGCCACCGTCGAGACCTGCCGCGCCAATGAGGTGCGCGACGGCTACATTCGCATGGTTGTCACCCGCGGCGTGGGGGATCTGGGATTAGACCCCCGCAAATGCCCCAAGCCGACGGTCGTCATCATCGCAGCCAACCTCCAGCTCTATCCCGAGAAGCTCTACCAGACGGGGCTGCCTCTGATCACCGTCTCAACCCGGCGGAACTCGCCCGCCAGCCTCGATCCGGGCATCAAGTCACTCAACTACCTCAACAACATCCTGGGGAAGATCGAGTGCATCCAGGCCGGGGTGCAGGAGGGGATCATGCTCACCAACCAGGGCATGGTCTCGGAGTGTACCGGCGACAACATCTTCATCCGCATGGAGGAGGAGCTCGTCACACCTCCGGTAGAGGCGGGGATCCTGGATGGCATCACTCGCGCGGCAGTGATGGAGCTGGCGCGCGATGAGGGCATCGAGGTTGCCGAGAAGCTGTTCCCGATCAGCGAGGTCTATACCGCCGATGAGTGCTTCCTGACCGGCACGGCCGCCGAACTGGTCCCCGTAGTGAAGGTGGACGGGCGGGTAATCGGGAATGGAAAACCTGGTCGGACGACGAAACGTCTACTAAACAGGTTCCGTGAATTGACCCGGTCCGAAGGCACGCCGATCTACGAGTAGGAATCGGCGTGTGTGGGAATAGATAAGAGGGCCCGCCAAGCGGACAGGAAATGACCCGGCGGGTCGCGGGAATCTGACCATAGTCGGGGTGCTCCGGTCAGGGCAGGCGAGCGGCCGAACGCATCGCTACACCGACTGTGGCGGTCAACACTTCTCCTCCCGGCGGCACAACGGCCGCCAGGCAAGGACTCAGGTCGGGAGCCGGCGGGGACGGCTCCGAGTGCGTCGAACGATAGCGGCCGGCAGGGCGGCGCACAGAAACGCCACGAGCCGATCGCGGAGCCTGACAGTCACGGCGCACCACACGCACAAGGAGCCGAACGCAGCATGGAACTGTGGCAGCGATTCACACACCGCGCTCGTAGAGCGATCCTCATCGCCCATGATGAGGCCTCCCAGATGCGGATGCACCTGATCGGCACGGAGCATCTGCTGCTGGGCCTCATTCGCCTCGGCGAGGGGATGGCTGCCGACATTCTGCGCTCTCTGAACGTGGACCTCGGCCAGCTCCGCTCTGACCTGCGGCGCAACATCGACATGGGCTCGGAGGACCAGCCCTCCAACGAGATCTCCTTCACGCCCGAGGCACAGCGGGTGCTGCAGCTTGCCTACGCGCAGGCCCGCGAGCTGAGCGATCATCATATCGGCACCGAGCACATCCTGTTGGGGCTCGCCCAGGAGGGTCGCGGCGCCGCCTATCGCGTGCTGCGTCGCCATCGGGTCGATGCCGGCCGCGTGAGGCAGGCTATCGTGCAACTCGCCCGCAGCCAGAGTGAGGGGTCGGATGAGCCCAGCGACAGCCAGACCCTCGATCAGTACAGCCGGGACCTGACCAGGCTGGCCCGCGACAACGAGCTGGACCCCATCATCGGTCGCGCGCCGGAGCTGGAGCGTGTCATCCAGATCCTGTGCCGGCGCACCAAGAACAACCCCTGCCTGATCGGCGACGCCGGCGTGGGCAAGACGGCCATCGCCGAGGGCCTGGCTCAGCGCATCGCCGGTAACGATGTGCCCGAGCCGCTGCAGAACCGGCGGCTGGTGGCACTGGACCTGGCCAGCCTCGTCGCGGGCACCAAGTACCGTGGCGAGTTCGAGGAGCGCATGAAGCGCGTGATGGAGGAGATCCGCCAGGGGCAGGGCCGGATCATCATCTTCATCGACGAGCTGCACACCATCGTGGGCACCGGCGCGGCGGAGGGTGCCATGGACGCGTCGAACATCCTCAAGCCCGCACTGGCCCGTGGTGAGCTGCAGTGCATCGGGGCGACCACGCCCGACGAGTACCGCAAGCACGTGGAGAAGACGCCCTCCCTGGAGCGGCGCTTCCAGGCGGTGCGTGTGGAGGAGCCTACGCCCGACGAGACCCTCGATATCCTCCTGGGCATCAAGAGCCGCTACGAGGACTTCCATCAGGTGGATCTCACCGACGACGCCCTGAGCGCCGCGGTGGATCTGTCCGCTCGCTACATCACCGACCGGGCGCTGCCCGATAAGGCCATCGACCTTATCGACGAGGCCGGCTCGCGGGTGAAGCTGCGCCGCTACCGCCAGCGCTGTGATCCGCCTCCCGCGGAGCTGGAGGGCTCCCTGGGCTTCGAGGACGTGGACGCCGACTTCGAGGTCAGCTACAGCGATGAGGACCTCGACGAGGTGGAGCCGCGGTGGGCTGACGAGGCCCGGCCGGAGGTGCTGCGCCAGGACATCGCGGAGATCGTCTCTACGTGGACCGGCGTGCCGGTCACGCAGCTCTCCCAGGAGGAGTCCGAGCGACTGCTCAACATGGAGAGCGCGCTGAAGCAGCGGGTCGTGGGCCAGGACGAGTCCATCGCCACCGTGGCGAAGGCCGTGCGGCGGGCGCGAGCGGGCGTGAAGGACCCCCGCCGGCCCATCGGCTCCTTCATGTTCCTGGGGCCGACCGGCGTGGGCAAGACGCTCTTGGCGCGGGTGCTGGCCGAGTACCTGTTCGGCGACGAGGATGCCATGGTCCGCATCGACATGTCCGAGTACATGGAACGCTTCGCCGTCTCCCGGCTGATCGGCGCGCCTCCCGGCTACGTGGGCTACGAGGAGGCCGGCCAGCTCTCCGAGGCCGTCCGCCGCCGGCCCTACTCGGTGGTGCTCTTCGACGAGGTCGAGAAGGCCCACCCAGAGGTCTTCAGCATCCTGCTGCAGATCATGGAGGACGGGCGCCTCACCGATGCCCAGGGCCGGACGGTGGACTTCAAGAACACCGTCGTCATCATGACCAGCAACGTGGGGGCTCGGACCATCAGCGAGAGCTCCAAGATGGGCTTCACCAGCGAGAAGATCGAGCGCACTGCCGAGCAGCATCGGCAGGAATATGAGCGCATGAAGTCCAAGGTCACCGACGAGCTTAAGAAGCAGTTCAGCCCGGAGTTCCTCAATCGGGTCGATGACGTGGTGGTCTTCCACTCACTGACGCCCGAGCAGATTCGGGATATCGTGCAGCTTGAGGTCGGCTACCTCAACGATCGGCTGGCAGAGCAGGGCATCCACCTGTCGGTCACCGAGGAGCTGGCGGCCCTGCTGGCGGAGAAGGGCTACGATCCCACTATGGGCGCCCGGCCGCTGCGCCGGCAGATCCGGGCCCTCATTGAGGACCCCCTGGCCGAAGAGATCCTGGAGGCCGACGCCGAGGAGGGCGCCGAGATCCTGGCGGATCTGGACGACAATGACGAGGTCACCTTCCGCTTCGTCGAGACCGCCATCAGCCCGCATCCGGCCTGAGCCTCAGAGCCGGTGACACTCGTGACAGCCGCTCGCCGTCGGCCGGGCATCCGGCCGGCGGCGATTCTTCCACGCCCTCATGGAGGATACAGCCGATCCGCGGCGAAGCATCTACCTTAGCAATCATGTACATTCGCTCAGACGCCGTGAACTTGTGGCACGGTTTGGTCGCGCATTGTAACCATCTGACGGGAGGAGTGCATGCATGCTCATTCGCTGGTTGTGGTTCCTGTTCGTTGCGGCGATCACATTCGCATTCGTGCTGATCGGGCACTGGGTCGGAGGCATCGCCGGCGCGCGGTTGCTGGGGGAGGACGCCGGCACGGACTACACCTACTTCCTCGTGGGCGTCAATACCATCTTCGGTCTCATCGGCTTCCTGGTCTCGCTGTTCCTGTTCCGCAAGCTCATCGGGTGGCTGCAGCACATGGAGGCGGTGCCGCTGCTGGACAAGGCGGCTGCGGCCGTGGGCGTCACCGTCGGGCTGGCCGTGGCTCTGTTGGCGACCGTGCCGTTCTCATCGCTGCAGTACGGGCTGCCGATCCAGATCTTCGCCAGCATCATCGGCGCCATCCTCGGCGTCATCTTCGCCATGAGCGCCAAGGAGCAGCTCGTCTACGTCTTCCCGGGCCTGGCGCAGCTTGGTAAGAGCGTGGACTCAAGCCTCCCCCCGGGCACCAAGATGCTTGACACCAACATTATCATTGATGGGCGCGTCTATGAGATCTGCGCCACAGGCTTCATCGAGGGTCCCATCTGCATCCCGAACTTCATCCTCCAGGAGCTGAGGCACATCGCGGACTCCGCGGAGGGCCTCAAGCGCGAGCGCGGCCGGCGGGGGCTGGACGTGCTCAACCGCCTCAAGGCCCTCCAGGACACCGATGTCATCATCTACCACGATCCCAACCCGCCCCGGGAGCACATGGAGGTGGACGCCCGGCTGGTGAACCTGGCCGCCCGCACCGGCTCGGCGGTGGTCACCAACGACTACTCCGTCAACCGCATCGCCTCCCTGGAGGGCGTGCGGGTGCTTAACGTCAACGAGCTGGCCGGGGCCATGCGGCCCACCTTCCTGCCCGGCGAGGAGGTCACCGTCACCATCATCAAAGAGGGCAAGGAGCCCGGTCAGGGGGTCGGCTACCTGGACGACGGCACCATGGTGGTGGTCGAGAAGGCCTCCAAGATGGTGGGAGAGACCCTCATCGTCATGGTCACCAGCGTATTGCAGACCAACGCCGGCAAGATGCTGTTCGCCGAGGTCAAGGGCCGGGCCAAGGACGAGGAAGCGGACTCGGACGAGGGAGACTGAGGCGTGCCGGAGGCAGCCGCCGTCATTGCGGCCGCGGGGCGCGGCACGCGCTTCGGCGGCCCCATCCCCAAGGTCTTCGTCCCCCTGGGCGGCAGACCCATGCTCCAGTGGTCCCTGCAGGCGTACACCGCCTGCGGGCGGGTGAGCGCCATCGTGCTGGTCGTCCCGCCGGACCTCCTCGACCGTGCCGCGGAGATCGCGGAGGACGACCCCAGGCTCGTGGGCATCGTTCCAGGCGGCCAGGAGCGCCCCGAATCCGTCCGGGCCGGCCTGGAGGCGCTTCGCGAGCGCTCCCCGGAGATCGTCTGCGTGCACGACGGCGCCCGGCCGCTGGTGGACCGGGGTACCATCGAGCGCTCTATCGACGTGGCTCTGCGGCGCGGGGCGGCCATCGCGGCGGTCCCGGCCACCGATACCATCAAGCGCTGTGCGCCCGACGGCCGCATCGAGGACACGCCACCACGCGGTGAGCTCTACCACGCCCAGACCCCTCAGACCTTCCGCTACGACCTGCTGATGGAGGCCTACGAGCGGGCTCCCCGCGAGGGGCTCGACGTCACCGACGACGCTCAGCTCGTGGAGCGCATGGGGCATCCCGTCTACCTCAGCGAGGGCCATCGCGATAACCTCAAGATCACCACGCGCGAGGACCTGGCGCGGGCCGAGTGGCTGCTGCGCCGCCGCGCCGGCCGGGAGGTATCCGCCATGCGGGTGGGCACCGGCTACGACGTCCACGCCTTCGCGGAGGGCCGTGCTCTGATCCTCGGTGGCGTGCGCGTCGAGCACGAACGCGGGCTGGCGGGGCACTCCGACGCCGACGTGCTCTTCCACGCCATCAGCGACGCCCTGCTGGGGGCGGCGGCGCTGGGCGACATCGGCACTCACTTCCCCGACAGCGACCCCCGATACGCCGGCGCCGACAGCGCAGAGCTTGCTGCGCGCGTGGTGAAGATGCTGGCCGACCAGGGCTTCAGACCGGCGAACGTGGACGCCACCGTCATCTGCCAGCGCCCGAAGCTGGCGCCGCATATCGACGCCATGCGCGCCAAGATCGCCTCGGCGCTGGGCATCGACGCGTCCGCGGTGAGCGTCAAGGCCACGACGACCGAGCGGCTGGGCTTCGAGGGCCGCGGGGAGGGCATCGCCGCCCAGGCCACCGTCCTCATCGCCCCGCTGTAGCTGAGACCTTCTGTGCCTCCATGCATTCTGGGCCAGTGTGGGGAAGGAATCGTGCAACGTTCAAGGAAGAGTATCACGGCGCAGAACCGCTCGCCGTACGAAGCAACCATTCGCGAACCGCAGAGGCCAAGAAACGTCAGAGATCGTAGCCGGGTTGAAGTCGCTGCTAACGGAGTTGCCCAATAGCCTTCTCAGGACGCAGAAGGCTTCTTGGGATCACACCCGAACACATAAGTCGTAAGAGGAACTACGGAATAGTCCTAAGCGATTGTAGATCGGTGGCGGGGGTCATACTGGCCGGGAGCTGAATTAGTGCGCATGGGGCACGATGGCGCGGAGCGAAAGGCGGCTGGATTATGCCCAAGGAGGATGGCAAGAGCGATCTGTCCACGGACGAGGAGTTCGCCTGCGCGCTCGACGTCTCGCTGCGCCTGCACGAGGCAGGGCACTTCGAAGTGAGGCCGACGGTCGTTTCTGGTGTCGAGATTACCGTCGAGAACGATCGCGCGAGGGAAGCTCTTGACCGCACGGATCTCACCCTTGAGCGTTACCGGGAGATTGTGGATGGCGAGCTGGACGTCCTGCTCACGTCTCAAGTTCTGGGCATGTCCCAGGCGGCTCTTCTCGAGGCGCCCGGCTTCGAGGATCTCGAAGAGGAGGAGCAGAACACGGTGATCGCAAGGGCAGGTGAGGTCGGAAGGCGCTTCCCCGTGAATCGCATAGCCGCGGAGCACCGTGCGAGGAGAAGCGCTGTAATCCCACCATTCTGGTATCTTGACTGGCAACTCGTGAAGCCTGGGAGATCGGGAGATACTGCGCCGACCACCGCGGCCGCAGTCGTAAGGTTCTGTGCTGAAGTGGCCGCCCGGCCCATTTCCGGCAACTGGATCGCTGATCTTATCAGCAGACGAGCTCCCGATGACCTGGCCGTCACCTGCACCTTGACTGATCTCGACCACATGCTTCGCCGCCTCCGCCTCATCCGAGAAGAGCTTCGACGTGCAGAAGGGGAGGAGTAGACGCTCATGCGGACGCCACGAGGATTAGGGGAGATGTTGGGGCGTGTGCCCCATGCCGATGACGCTGTGGAACTGGCAGACCGCTCCCAGCTAGTACTCCAGCTGCTCATGGGCCAGGAAGGCACCAGATCCGGAGCTGCTGGCGTCATCCGGTGGCTTTTTGCGCACCCCGATGCGGAGGACGAGGTCCGGCGCATCTTGTATGATGCGGCAAGAAGGGATGTTGCGTTCCGCAACGCCCTGGCGGATTTCGCGTCGACAACATTCGAGAGCTGGGAGCCAGACGATGACGCGGGCTCGATAGGAGAGGTCGTAACACGCACGATCGTGGCGGCCAACGCCGCCAGCAGTGCACACAATCTTGACGACCGCCTGGACGCTGTGATGGAGCTTAAGCGGGCTCTTAGCGAACTGGTGGACGTTGCACACGCCAGAGGAGCACGGGACCTTCAGCACGCCGCCACAATGATCAAGTGGGCAGTGGGGCTGGAGCATGCTGAAGACATGAGCGAATCCCAACTGCAGGCGACTGCCGATTGCGCCGAACTGCTTGAGGGCAGGCCGGTAGACTTGGATGAGCTCGCAGATGTCCTGCGGTCTCACGATCTGGACTATGTACCCGAAGTCGAGTCGTGACGGGGGGCGATCCACGTGGTCGGTCCTTCGTGCCAACTCCACGCCGATACCAGCGTCCTCGCCGCTCGTCGCTTCGACGACAGTCGCGGAAGAAAGGCGGCAGAGCAGGCCTTGGCCTCCGGCCGTCCCGTCGTATGCGAGTACGTCGTCCATGAGTTGAGAGCGACGTTCCTTTTCGTTTTCGCGCGCATGCACAAGCTGATTGTGGACAGTGATGGAGATGTTGGTGAAGCTTTGGCCCGCGCGTCACATTACCCGAACCTGAGAGAACAGCAGCGAGCCATGCAGTTGGTCGCGCGTTTCTGGCGAAACCGCCCGCCGGATGAAGACGATGCCGGGTTCCTCTGGTACTTGGAGATGTGGATCGATGATCGGCTCATGAGCGATCTGCTTGAGGGTGTAGAAAGCCTTCCCGAGTGTATCGAATGCACGCGGACCGAGGATGTTGACAGGTGGGACGGGCGTACCTACAAGGCGTCGAGGAGATGTCGGCGGTCGGATCCACCTCAGTGCCGCATCACCGAGTTCCTCACCGCTCGAAGTGAGGAACTGGCTCGTCTGGCAGATGGACCAGCCGAGCTCGACAAGACAGTCCACCGGTGTTTCCGACAGGTGGCCCGTGAAGTGATCGAAAACCCAGATGCTGCGCGCGGTAGGAATTGCTTCGGAGTTCTCGCCGATGCGATCATTACACTCCAGTGTCCAAGCGGCGCGCGTGTCTGCACCACGAACGTCGATGATTTCCGCTCGATACTCTCCGCGCTGGGACGGCCCGCTCCCATTGACGCCCGTCCCGGCCCTCAGAGTGGTGCTTGACTGGGCGCGGCCGCGCGGCGCTTCCCGCGTGCACAAGATGCAGCTCCTGTCCTGAGCGATAGCTGCTCGGCTCAAGTCGAGCGTTTGGGCTTCGAGGGGCGCGGGGAGGGGATCGCTGCCCAGGCCACGGTCCTCATCGCCCCGCTGTAGCCGCGCCACCGAGGAGGTCTCCGCCCATGAGGTGTGCGTGTGCGCTGGTGCTGGTGGCCCTCTGCACCGCGGCCTGCGCCGATGGTCTGATCCCCGAGCACGGCCGCTACTCACAGGCCTACGAGTCCGACTGGGCCGCCTTGCCCACCGGCCGGGAGCTGGGCGCACACGACCCCGCGAGCTATGACTTCCAGGACGTCGCCGGTGGGCAGGCCCGGCGCAGCTTCGTGGATAAGCAGGAGGTCACCGTCTCCGGCGAGCGATTGCGCGTCACGTGGCAGAAGCCGGAGTGCGACAAGTACCGGCACACGCTCTACCTGTTCCGCAACTGCGAGACCGTGCGGATCGAGGACATGGCGATCATCCAGAATCATCCCGACTGGCGGGCATCCTCGACCTTCTTCTTCGAGTCCTGCGGCCGCGTTGAGATCAGGGACTGCTACCTGGCGGGCACCTGCGGCCGGGCCTTCATTCGGATCGAGGGCTGCGAGGAGTACTTCATCGACGGGGTCGAGATCGCCGGCATCGACTTCGGCGGCGACGCCGCCGGCTACCGCTGCGGGCCGGGCATCTTCATCAACAACGGCGCCGGATGGGATGAGGAGGAGCGGCGGCCGGGCATGCTGTGGGCACAGGACCCCAGGGAGCTGCGCTTCGGCGTCATCCAGAACTGCTACGTGCACGACTACGGGCTGACCGACCCCGTCCACAATCACGATGGCATCCTCTTCCACGCGCCCGCGGACGGCATCGTCTTCAACTGCTGGTTCGAAAGCTGGGAGGCGGACTCGGCGCTCGACGACTCGCACCGCCGCAATGACGCCGCATATCAGGACCACCTGCACCGCATCGAGCGCTGCGTCTTCAGGGACTGCCACCGCGTCAAGACCAACGGCGCTGAGGGCAGCGCCTCCTGCGCGCTGCTGTGGTGCAATAACGTCTACGTCGATAGCAGCCTCACCGACTACCACACCGGCTGGGAGAACTGGCGGGTGCACGAGACCTACGTCTTCAACCGCAACAAGGGCTACTTCCACGTCATGCACTACCGCGAGGGGCCGAAGTACTTCCGCAACTGCCTGCTGCACTCGGCCGCGGCGCAGTCGGACATCTACGAGTCCATGGGCGAGACGCCCCATCAGGACGTCCACGTGCTCCGCCCCGACTTCTTCCTCTACCTGATGCCGCCGCCCGGCCACTGGCTGACCCCGCGCACCGGCAATACCCCCCAGATCGACACCTGGGAGCGATGGCGCGAGGCCGGCTTCGACCTCCACAGCACGCTGGCACAGCGCGATCCCCGCTTCGTCGATGCGGAGGCCGGCGACTACCGCATCCTGCTGGAGTCGCCGGCGGCGGGCGCCGGCACAGCCGAGACCCTCAGCGCCACCGATGTTCGGCCCGCGGTGACGCACGACTTCCTCGGCCGGCCAAGGCCCGATCCCCCAAGCTGCGGGGCCTTCGAGCCCGTGGTGCCCTGACGCAGGAGCGTGCCGCCCCGACGCCGAAGTGACCTCTGCCTGCCAGCCATGACGCCTCCCACCGGGAGCATGAGCGATGATAGTGCGTGTGTGCGCGGCGATAGTCTGCGTGGCCGGTGCCGCCGCTGCCCAGGACGTCGAGATCGTGACCGAGCCGCGGCCCGTCGAGCTGCAATCCCAGCGCGAGTGGACGGTCGGCCCGGTGCCGACGGAGGGCCGGACGGCGCTGCTGGAGCTGACCGCCCGCACTGATGCGCCTACGCCCTCCGGCTCTACCTTCATGCTGGGGCTGCTGGTCAACGGTGAGCGGGTTACGGCGGCGAAGACGCGGCGCCTCAGCCGACTGCGCAACAAGCCGCTGAGCTTCCAGCACAGCCCGGAGCTGACGCTGCGGTGGGCACGGAGCGGGCAGTGGCGGATCGTCTACGCCCCCGACTTCGAGGTCTGCAACGATCAGCCGCGCTATCAGGGTGAGGCCTACCGCTTCGTCCTGGACATCACCGACCTGCTGAGCGCCGAGGCAGAGAACACGGTGACCGCGCGGCACATCGGCACGCCGGCCCTGGCTGCGCGCGTTGAGGGCGACATTCCGCTGATCATCGGGATGATGCGCCTGCGGACGGAGCAGGGCGAGAGTCCCATGCTGCGGGCAGCGGATGTCATGAGCCAGCCCATCAACCGCGGCGAGCCGCTGGCCGGGCCTGCGGAGTACGAGTTCGACGCCTTCAACACGGGTGGCTTTGAGATCACCGTGGGCGGGACGGGCTATCCCGTCGAGACGCTGGTGAGCTACCCGGGAGGCGGCTTCAACCGCCTGGAGGCGAGACCGGAGGCGACTGCCGAGGGCCAGCCGCAGTGGCACACGTCACTGCGCGCCGGGCAGGACCCGCTCATCGTCGGCCGCGGACCGGACTACGAGCTGCGCCGGTCGGTCAGCCTCGCCGATGGCAGGATCGAGGTGGCCGACACCTGGGTGAACCTGCGCGAGGCAGAGCTGGGCCTGATCGTGGACAACCGCGTGCTGCTCGACAGCGACCGGCGTATCCACCTCGCCGGCAGCCCGGATCCGTCGCGCGAGAGCTACTACGCCCCCGCCAACCCGACCGTCTACGTCGCCGGCGAGGGCCACGGGCTGGGCATGGTCTGCGAGGACGACGTCTACCGCAACCAGGCCACGCTGCTGTATGACGCAGACGAGAACGCGGCGGCGATGCGCACTGAGATGCTGTGGCTGCCTGAGGGCGGGGAGTACACGCTGCGGTGGTCGGTCTACCCGGTGGCCTCGGAGGACTACTTCGACTTCATCAACGCGGTGCGCGATGACTGGGGCTCGGACTACGCCTGCCCCGGGCCGTGGGGCTTCTTCAGCCCCGACAGCGTCATCGAGACGCCGCTGGAGGAGCTGCGCGAGCAGCTCGACCGCCAGAAGCTGGACTACCTCATCTACTGCGGCGGCTGGGTGGACCGCCTCAAGGACACCAAGCAGCAGAAGACCATCGGCTTCGGGACCTACGTGCTCGATGAGGACTGGGCTGACTTCCGGCGCCGGCTGCGGCTGGCCATCGACAAGCTCCACCAGGCCAGGCCGGGCGTCACCTGCCTGGTCTACTACGATACCCAGCGCGACAGCTACCCCGATGCCGACCGGCGCTACCCGGACAGCCGGCTGGTGAACGCGGGGGGCCAGCAGCTCTCGACGGAGTGGGGCGGCCGCTACTCGCTGACCTGGAACATGGTGGCCACGCTCGAGAACTCCTTCGGCACGGCCATGGTAGACGCGGTGGATGAGTACTTCGAGCAGATGAACGTGGATGGTCTCTACTGGGACGAGATGGAGAACGTGGCCTTCGGCTCGCCGCTGGTCACGCACAACACGCACGATGGCTACTCCTGCGTGCTCGACCCGGAGACGCACGAGATCGACCACCGCGTGGGCGTGACGACGCTGCTGGGCCGCGAGCACCGCATCGCGGTCGTCGAGCGCGCCCGGGAGCTGGGCGGCATGGTGATGGGCAACGGGCCCACCGCCGTCCGTGCGCTGCTGGCGATGCAGGTGCCGCGCATGGTGGAGATCCAGCACAACGACGTCTGGTGCTACGAGGGCAACCTGGACACGCCGCTGGGGTATCTCAGCAGCTACCTCTCCTTCGACAAGTTCGTGCGCGCCATCAACCTCGCCAGCCTGCCTGTCGCCACGCACTGGAGCCTCTACGACCACCAGGTGCAACCCCACCTGTTCCCCTTCACGCCCATCGAGATCCACCCCGGCTACATGCTCGGCGAGGAGCGCATCATCGTCACACACTCCGGCAGCTACGGCTGGCACGGGGAGCGGGCGCTGGCACGCGTGATGCACTTCGACGCCGAGGGCATGCTCACCGACCTCGACTTCCCCACGCGCGTGGGGGAGGAGGCCCGCGTGGAGGTCGAGATTGGCGAGGGGCGAATGGTCATCCTCGAGCGCCTGCCCGTCACTCTCACGCCAAGCGCTGGCGAGGCAGTCGTGACGAACCTGTCATGGTCCGAGGACCGCCTGAGCATGGTCATCGAGTCGGAGCAGGGGGCCACCCTGAACATCAAGACGCGGGAGCTGAACGTGCCTCCAGGCGTGCAGACGGTCACATTCGACATGTAGGGCCCGCGCAGACTAGGAGAAGGAGAGCATCATGGATCACAGCATCGAGCTCGTTGCCAACGGCTTCGACTTCCCGGAGGGCCCGTGCTTCGACGCCGCGGGCGACCTCTACTT
>JAYENL010000119.1:4089-10340 GCA_034722055.1 Armatimonadota bacterium | reverse complement strand
CGATGACGAAGGAGTTGTAGAGCGGCACGGTGGCCCGGCAGGTGCGCTCCTGGCAGGGCGCCGTCTTCACCCAGAAGACGTACATGACGTCCGCCTGCTTGCCGCAGCAGGGGCAGGTGGTCTTGTAGTAGTGCTTGATCTCCTCGGCCACCTCCGCCTCGACCTGCTTGAATGCCTCCTGCAGCCTGTCGAGGTCGCAGCCGTCGGTCTCCTTCTTCGTCACGAACCAGGCCACGGGATTGAGGTCCACGCCCACCACGTTGGCGCCCAGCCGCAGCGCCTCCACGACCGTGGTGCCCCCGCCCATGAAGGGGTCGAGCACGGTGATGGGCTCGCGCGCGTCCCAGTCGATGGCCTCCCACCACTGGTCATCCTCGGGGGAGACGCACAGCTCCGCAAGGTGATCGGCCAGCCGCTCTTGGTCCTTCGGCTCGCCCTTAGGCTTGGTGAACGACCAGCGGATGACCGCGTTGGCCTCGTCGTCGAGACGATAGTAGAGGCGCTCCCAGGCGGAGTTGAGCTCCCGCTTGCGCACCCGCTTGTGGTGCTCGCGCTCATCGGTGATCTTGTTCCCCTCGTCATCGACGAAGTCGCCGTCGGCGTCGCGCTGCCACGGCTCCAGCCGATCCCAGTCCTCCCAGTCGATGGCGCTGGCGAGCAGGATGGTGCGGAACACACAGGACAACCGCCGCGCCCACCACTTGTGCATGGTGTAGATGGGCTTCTTCGCATTGGCCTCCTTGACGGCCAACCGATTGACCTCATGCAGCGGGAAGTCGTACTCGATGTACTTGCCGGGACGAGCAATGCTCACAGTGCGCTATGCTCCTCATATGTCAGGTGCTTCTCCATGAAGTCACGTGTCCAGTCGATCATGCGTCGCACCTGTCGCGGGTCGATGACCGGATAGGGCTCGCCGTTTGCATCGAGCGCCTTCTGTTGCTCCGAGTTGCTGTACTTGCCGTGGTCGGCATCGTTTCTGATGTCGCCCCACGTCTGGATCTGCCGCCATGTTGGCTGACCGTAGACGTCTTTGAGCGCGTCATTGAGTACGCTGATCTTGCTCTCGTCAGCAACTGAACCGATCTCTCTCGCATGCAGCTTCCGAAGGGCATCCTCCAAGACCGCACCAGTAATGGACACGGCCGCGATGTGATAGCCGCTCTCGTGCAGATGAAGCGCCATCTCAAGCATATCGTCAAAGACTTCGGCGGCAGCCAAGTCCTCAAGCTTCACGAGCATCCCAGCAGCGAGGTCTTCGCGAGCTGCCTTCAATACGGCTCTGGCACGTGCGAAGTTGCGGAAGAGATTGTAGAAGTCGCTGATCTCACGATCGAACGCTCTGTAGTGCTCGCTTTCCCGGCCGAAAGCCAGCGAAATGACGTGGGAGCAAGAAACGCTCCACGAGCGGAACGCTTCCTCGTCCACCTTCTCTCGGATCGGAGCGGTATCGACGTACACCGAACCGTGGATGGTCTGAGCTTCCTCAAGCAGTTGGTCTATTCTCTCCAAGATCGGATTCTGCCTCATGGCTCACCACTCAAACGGAGAGCGGGTACCAGACATTCCACCAGCGACACGCCGCCATGTTTGAAGTTCCTCGGCGGGCCCGTGACCCTGCCGCCCCAGGCGAAGCGCCCTCGCGCGGCGGCGACCTGGCGTTCCGCGTCACTCCAGACCTTCTCGCCGCTGGTCAGCTCGGCGGTCGGGTCGTCAGCGGAACGCCCGGCCTTGAACTCTCTCGCGAGGAGGGCCTCCTCGTCATCGTCGTCAAGTGCCCACGCACATGCGCCGCCCTGCCACAGGTAGCCGTGGTCGGACGTGATGTAGAGCGGCAGCACGGGATCGCTGTCGAGAATGGCAGCGAGGATCGCCTGCACCGGCTCCACCACGTGCCCGCCATACTCGACGGTGTCGCTGTTGAGGGTGAAGATGTTGTCCGGGTGCGGCGCCCAGATGAGACGTCGCCGCTGTTCCCGGCCGAAGCTCGGCTCCCACGTGGTCTGCTTCACGTGCTCGAACGCGAGCTCGGCTCCGCTCTGGATTCCAGACGGGCCGCTGGCACCGAAGTGCTCCTGCGCGAAGACACTTGTCTCCGTGGGCACCGGAGCCAGTGCGAAATCAACTTCGGCCTCGATGTCACGCTCCTCCATCACCTGCAGCAGGCAGGGGACCTCGCGGAGGCTCAGGCCATCGAAGACGACCAGCGTGAACTCATCCTGCTGTAGCACTTCACTGACGAACTGCTTCCGCGGATGCTCGCCCTCAAGCACCTGATAGACATCGGCGTAGACGTCCCAGATCTCGCGCTCGAACGCCGACGCTCTATGTTCATTGTCGCTCAGGTAAGCCTGCAAGTCGCCCGCTTGCTGATACTCGCGGAAGCTCTCCACGCTCCATAGCCCGCGTAGCTCCTCGAAGGGGGGAACGAGCGGCTCCTCCTCGGTCAGCAGCCTGTCGAGCAGGTCCAACTTCATGAGCGGTCCCTCTCCATCCGCTCGAGGCTGAGTGAGACCTGCATGCTCTCGTCATCGGGCAGCGCGTTCAGCAGGGCGACGAGCCCGTCACGGTCACTAACCGGCGCCTTGGTGAGGCGATAACTGACCTCGACCTTCGTGTCATCGCCTGGCGCGATGGTGCTGAGCCCCACCGCGTCACGCACGTCCTCATCGATGCGAGAGCCGGTCTCGGTCTTCTGCAGAGTGATGTTCACGTTGCGGAGCAGGTCGGTCTTGTTGATCTCCTGCACGACCGCCGTAACCATTGCTCCCTTGGGCAACGGCGCGAAGGGCTGATGGACCCAGTTGCGCTCGGTCTTCTTGCGCACCTGCATGTCCACTGATAACGGGGCCTCAATGCGCTCAGGCCCATCGACGAGCTCGATCTGCCCTTCGCGCACGAGCTCAATGGTAACCTCATCGATCTGGGTGTCATGCGGCTGCGGCAGTTGCTGCTGCTCGGCACGGCGCTGGCACTCAGCGCGGATCTCGGCGACCGTCTTCGTCTCGGCCCCCACGAACTGTGATACCCACTGCGGCTTCGGAGGCGGAGGTCCGCCCTCGGCCTCGACCACAGTCCAGCTTGCGTCGAGTGTGCCCGCATCCTGGAACTCGTAGGCCTTCCCGTCACCTCGAACCACCCGAAGCTGACCAGTTCGCGCCAGCTCGCCAATGGCACTGTCTATCCGTCCATCGCCAGGACGACCCCGATCCACTGGCTTGGGGTAAGATCGCTGGCGATAGAAGTCCGCGCGGATGTCGCCAACCGTCGGCGGTGTGCTCTCCCTATCGCGCACGGACTGCATCACCGCGGTCTTGTAGTGCTCCTCGGTGTATCTCTGCTGAATGCGAGCGAGGATGTTGGAGCGGCGCAGGGCAATCTGCTCTCGACGGAAGGTGAGCTCGTTTGTGTCGTCGTCAAGAATGGGGATCTGCCAGTGCCCATACCGGTCTTCGATGCGCTGCCGGAGAGCGTCCGCGGTGGCGTTCTTGATGTCCCGCACCTTCCTGCGCAGATCGACCTCGCCCAGAAGCTGGTCCTCTATCTCCTTTGCGGCGATGGCCCTCTTCGCCATCCACTGCAGGTCGCTGTCGGTGTCGATGCGCCCGCCCTGTCTCGGGTCAACAACGACGACAGCATTGGGATAGGAGCGCCCACGGTAGATATGCTCGATGACGTCTTCGGGCTCTAACCGGCGCAGCGCCACAGCGAAGGTCACGTCGCGACGGTCGGGCACTTCCTCAACCGGATAGACCGCCAGGCGATCATCATCGCCCATGATGTCCCGAAGCGTGCTCACGATGAACTGCTGCGCGCGCTCATCTGAGATGCCACGTGCCCGGCGGTTGATCTGCGTCTGGATGTTGATGTCCTCTTTGAACAGCCAGCGGGTCGGATTCTCCTCGATGTGGAGATTGACCGCCGTATCCTCAAGCCGGCGGAGGCAGGCCTGTATCTGGTTCGCGTTCAACGCTTCGTCCCCATCGCCCGGTCGCAGGGCGCCCAGCAGGATCTCACCGAAGTCAGCGCCGAGGTTCCGGTCCGCCTCTTCCCCGAGGGAGTGCATGAGGATTGTGGAGAGCACCGGAGTTGCGTGCTGTACGTCTCGGCTGGCTCGATGGTTGCTGCGTGCGATCTCAACGATGCCTGGATTCAGGTTCAGCAGGTCGTCTCGGAGCTGCCCAATGTCGAGAGAGATATCCCCGACTCTGATGAGGTCGGCATCAACGAGCTGCCCGTCCTCCGGGCCATCCATGGGTATCGCCTGCCGCAGAGCGTGAGCCAGCAGATACATCGCGCCACGGGAGTTCTGGTAGCTGGTCTGCTCGGTTCGGGCTACGCTGCTGTAGCGGTCAAAGACGACGTCGATGGTCTCAGGGTGAAACGGATATGACCGAAGCATCCGCTGCTCATATTCGTTGTAGTCACCGATTCGCACCTGAGCATCGAGCTGCCTGTACTCGTCCAGGTACGCTGCAACGATGGGCTTGGCGGCTTCCCGGTCCACGCTCTGAACGAGGCGATGGAGGACGAACTCGTGTCTGTCGGGCGCACCAGTCAGGTCCTCCACGAACCGATCGACGCGTTCGACGATAGTCCGGATCTCGGGCTCGATCAGCAGCAGGGACAGCAGGCAGATCACGCCGTTATCCGGGTCTTCGCAGAACTCCGTCAGGTTCTGTAGGAACGCAAGGTTGGCGTTGCGCTGGGCTTCCGCGCTAATGGAGCCGTACCATCGCTCCATCTCGTCAATGATGAGCAGGACAGTCCTGTCCGCGACTGCCTCTCGCAGATGACGTGCCGTCGGGAAGTTGTTGCCTGTATGCTCGAAACCATCGTAGTCCAGCGCCTCGAAGATCGGCTGCCACAGGTAGTCAACCGACCGCTCATCCCGCAGCTCGGCCTGGGTCATCGGAAGGAGGATGACCTGCACATCCTCAGGCGGCTCAAACTGGATGTCGTTCTGCGCGAGCCATGCGGACCCAAGCTCAGGCGAACTGAGGATATGGTACAGGGCCAGTAGGGCATGGCTCTTCCCGCTGCCGTAGCCGCCGCTGATGACGAAGTTGCCCTTCCGATCCGCCGCGTCTTCGCCGAGGCTGACGTGTAGCCGCTGCAGCAGTCTGCGCAGGCTGCGCGTAGGGAAGGTCACGTCCAGCACACGCGGAGCGTCGCGCTCGAATGCGTCCTCGTCACCAGTCAGCAACTGATGTAGGGAGACGATACCGTGGAGGTCTCCCTCGATGACCTCTGGTCTGGCCTCTACGAGCTCGTGTACCCTCTTCATAGCCGAACCACCAGCGTGAGCCCTACGGTCGGGATGCTCGAAAGCGGGGAATGGGGCGACCTACCCCCATGTGCCCTCTTGTACGTTCGTCCGTGGTCTCCACAATACCTCTACTGACTTCGTCTGACCGCAAGGCATAATCCGGCGCGACATAGATGGATTGGTGCACAATCTGCTCGCGCGTCCGCAGAGCCTATCCTATGGGTAACCAGGACAGCCCAAGGCAAAGCGCAGAAGGGCCGAAAGTTGCGCAGCGCGGCGCCGTGTGGTAGTGTGATGAACGAGTGTTCGGTGGAAGGGTGGGTGGCTTACCGTTGTCCACGCAAATGCGGAGGAGCTCTGCAGGATGCCTGATGATGAGCAGTTGAGAGGTCGCCTCAGGGTACTCAGTCGGGCGTATAGGCGGGTGGGACTGCCCCACATTCGGGAGCGTGTGGCGGACGAGACCGCGTCCCTGGGCACGCCCGAGGCCTATCGCTTCCTGATCGAGCAGGCGCGGCGGGGCGATCCTGGAGCCGGGGAAGCCATTGCTGCTGTTCACGATGCGGCCCCGGATGTGCTGCCGGATCTGATGCAAGCGCTGCGGAAGAGCCCCGACGCGGAGGGTCTGGCGCGAGCCCTGCCCTCTGAGCTGCCCCCGGAGATGGCCTATGACCTAATGGAGCTGGTGCCGAGGGTTGCCGACCCCGTGACGCTTCGCTGGCTGACTGAGAGGATCGCGACCGCGTTTCCCAACCGGATCGGTGAGCTGACCGCAGATGCGGCACAGCGCGAAGATACCGTGGCGCAGTTTGCGGTGGTGGCAGGCCTGGCGGATGCTGGCGATGAGCGGTGTGCGGGCAAGCTCAGGGAACTGCTGCTGGCCGATCTGGATCCGTCGGCGTTGCGGCTCATACTCAGTTCGCGCGCCACGTGGGACATGCCCGAGGCCCAGAAGCGGGCCGCCGAGCTGCTGGCCTCGGAT
>JAYENL010000119.1:0-3989 GCA_034722055.1 Armatimonadota bacterium | reverse complement strand
GAGGCGCAGGCACTGGAGCGCGCCACAGCCGAGCTGGGCGCTGCGCCTGTCGCTGAGTGTCAGACGGCAGTCAACGAGCTGCCGGGCGGGGCGGTGCCCTCAGTGGAGCGCGAGCTGAGACAGCTCATGCGTCGCGCGGCATCGGCGGGCGCCGGCGGCTCTGAGCCGCCAGATCTGAGTCCCATGGCGCCGGTCATCGCTGAGCAGGTGCTGCAGGCCGACCTGCTGGCGTCTATGGCGATCGGCGAGTGTGCTTCGCCGCCCGAGGTGCTGGTGGAGAGCCTCCACTCGAGGAGCGCCGTGGTGCGCGAGGCGGCGGAGCGGCTCCTGGCCCGACAGGGCAAGCGGGCCGCGCCGGCGCTGCGCCAGGTGCTGGAGAGCGCCCCTGATCCGCCGGTCGCGGCCAGGGCACTGGAGGTATTGCGCTGCATTGAGGAGCCGGCGCTGGGGCACGCGCGCGAGGCCGCAGGCGCGGACCACGAGCTGCTGCGGGCGGCAGGCGTGAAGTGCCTTGGGGCCGGGGGCGGCGAGGATGACGTCGAGGCCGTGGTGAGCGCTGCCGGGGATCGCTCTGAGCTGGTGCAGATCGTGGCCGTGGAGGGCCTGGGGGCGCTGGACCCGGCGAGCCACATCGACGTGTTGTTCGAGGCACTGGGATCGCCGCGCTTCTCGGTGCGGGATAAGGCGATGCAGGCGCTGGCGCGGCTCGAGCTCGAGCGGCTGGAGCGCCTGGCTCGGCGTGCCGAGGAGGAGGGCAATCACTGGCAGCGGGTGGGCATGTCCGGGATGGTGGAGAGCCTCAGGGCCGGTGGCGACCCGGCGGCGCGGCGGTGGCGGGGTGTGCCGTTTGCGGTGGCGGGCGACTGGGAGCTCGGCGCCAGGATGGCGGTTGCCGGTGACGGTCCGTGGCAGTGGGGGCTGACCGGGCTCTGTCCGGAGAGTGCGGAGCGCTTCGATCTCTACGCCGACCTGCTGGAGAAGGACGAGGAGCTCCGCGAGGCCTGGGAGGTGTGGATGAGGACCGGCAACTTCCCCTACAAGCCGCTTCCGCGGCTGCAGGAGATTGCGGCGGAAGGCGGCCCTAACAGCGAGGCCGCCATCTGGCTGGCGATTGACGCGCTGCATGCGGCGATCTGGGGCGAGGTATTCGTGCCGGCCTCTGACTACTACCGAATGACTGTTGACGAGGACCTGCTGGAGCAGGTGGCCGACATGGCCTCACGGGTGTTCCGCCTTTGTACGCCTGAGGTGGTCGCGCAACTGGCCGTCCCGAACCCGTCCGCGGCGAGCGTATGGCCCGAGGTGATGGCGCCGGGGGACCCGGAGGCTGCCGGCGATCGGCTGGTGAGGGCGTTCGTGGAGGAGCTCAAGGCACGGATGCGCCGCGAGTTCGGCCGGCAGGTCGCCCTCCCCGACGACGAGGGAGCCTTCCGGAGGGCGATTGAGCGCGAATGGGAGCGGCTGCTGCCGCATCAGGACCTGTTCTACGGCTTCCGGGTAGTGCCTGAGGTGCGGCTGGAGGATTTCGGCCGCTACTGCGGGGATCGGGCGTGTAACCGGGAGTACCGCAGGATGATCAGCAGCTACCTGGCCTACCTCGCGACCGCAGCGCCCTGCCCGAGAGAGACGCGGAGCGCGGCCCGAGAGGCGCTTCGAGGGGCATACAGCTCCCGACTGAGAGCTGCCGCACAGGAGATCACCAAGGATCAGGCGGCTGACTTCAAGGCAGCCATAGACAATCTGGAGGCCTCCCTGGAGCGCGCTCTCGACGAGTTCGACATCTACTGGGCCTCGCCTCAGCCGCTGATGCCGCTGGGGACGCTGGACATGGCGTGGGCGGAGCCGCGCCAGGTCCCGGAAGGCCGCCGGACCGATCTGCCCGAACGGCACCTTCCCTTCGCGCATATGGTGGAGCAGCTCGTTCAGGACGTGATCCGCCAGTTCCGAGAGAGGGCCGAGTACCTGACCGAGGCCGCGCTCGGGAAAGAGGACGAGGCGCCTCCGTCTCTGGAGGAGATCGCCGCCGCCGGTCTGTCCCGCGAGGCCGGCTATCGCGGCGACTTCGTCGAGGGTCTGATCGACGGGACGGAGAGCGCAGAGGTGGTGGCACGACAGCTCGGGAGCATTGACCACGAAGAGGCGCCCGTTCAGGTCTCCCGCCTGCCGATCGACGGCGAAGACGTGGCATGCGTGGACATCCGCGAGGCGAGCCGGCTGCTTAGCCGGTCAATGGATACGCTACGACGCCGGGAGGATGCAGGCGAGTTCACCTTTGTGCGGCACGAAGGTCGAAGGTATCTTCCGCTCGACCAACTGCCGGCCGTACGGGTCGTCGTGCGTTCCATGAAGGAGTGGGAGCAGATACTGGGCGTCTCCAGGCAGACTGTGCACACGTGGATGTCCGAGCTGCCTGATCATCTCGATCCCCTTGAGATGGAGGCGCGACTGCTCGAGAGAGCGAGAAGGAGAGGCAGGTAGAGCGTGCGATCTCCCGCTGGTATCGGCCTGGGATCTGTGTCTGCTCTCCTCCCAATACCCTGAGCCCGTCGCACGTGGCAGCTCCGTCGCATTCTGCCCCGTCATGCCGCTGCCTCGGCTGAACGACTGCTTCTGACGGCTATCCCTCTTCCGGAGCCATGTCCTGCGTGTCTTACCCTATGCTGACTGGCATGTAGCCCCCCAGGTCGGCGCAGGGGGCGGTCTGCGTTTCTGCTCACTGAGCATCTCCCTCATGGTACCCCCCCCCAGACTGCCGGTGTCGTGTCCTCGCGCGGCGCCCCGTGCCCAGCTTTACATCCTGCACACATTATTCCCGGTCAGACATGCACACTACGGCGCATCTGGACCGAAGAAATGCACCTGACCGAGGCGCTCCAGCGCTTTACGAAGCACGCCACTGATGGTCGGCGGCTTTCGCCACGGACCGTGGCCTCCTACGCGTCGGACATTAGGCAGTTCTTGTCCTGGTGCGAGGGCCAGGCGGATAGCTGCACCGTGGAGGACGTGACCCCTTCACTCGTCGAGGACTGGGCGGCCTCTCGGAGCCACGTGGCAGCTTCCACGCTTCAGCGCAACCTGGCCTCCCTCTCGTCGATGTTCGACTTCCTGGTCAGGCGCGGCATCGTGCCGCGCAACCCGGTGGATCTGGTCGATCGCCCACGTTGCCCGGATCCGCAGCCTGTGTGTCTGACCGACGACCAGCTCAGGCGCCTTCTTGACGTGGTGGCTGATGCGCGTGAAAGGGCAATCCTCCTGACCATGGCGCTGCTGGGGCTTAGGCGATCTGAGGTGCTGAAGCTCAATGTCGGCGACGTGGACCTCGCCGCCGCGCGGCTGCACGTGCGTGAGGCCAAGGGCGGGAAGTCACGAGTATTGCCGATCCCCTCAGAACTCCGGCCCGCCCTGGAGGAGCACCTCAAGGCCCAGGACCGCGGCCCCGACGAGCCGTTGTTCCTGGGCTGTCACGGACGGCGGCTGTCTCGGTCGGCGCTCGCGAGGTTGTTCAACAAGTGGCTCAATACCGCGGGCCTGGCCGACCGGGGCCTGACGCCCCATTCTGCTCGGCACGGCGCCGCGACAAGATGGCTGCAATCGGGGCTCAGTCTGCGCCACGTCCAGCTCCTCTTGGGGCACGCCGACATCGCCGTGACCGCTGGTTACTTGCACGTCAGCGTCGATGACATCGCCGAGCAGCTCGAGGCCAAAGTTTCCGTCCTTGACACTAACGACCGGACTCCAGTCGGAGGACAGTCTCTCCCCTCGAGATGGGCCGATGTGCTCTCCAGGCTCACCGATGACCAACAGCAAGTCCTCATGGACGTCGCCAGATCCATGCTCAGCGCCCACGACACCGATCCGCCCACAACCGGCCACGCTGAGGCCGATACCGGCTGCCGGGGAGGTGGGACTAATGGATGATCCCCGTCGGGATGACTGCGAGAGGCGGTCCCGTCAACACGCTCCGGAGAAGCGGGACCAGGATGTGATCG
>JAYENL010000118.1:0-1943 GCA_034722055.1 Armatimonadota bacterium | reverse complement strand
CCCGGGCTCGCCGAGCATCTGCTGTGCGTCGTGCAGATGGGTGTAGATCCGGATGTCATCGACGCTGCCCTGCTCCTCCAGCACGCCCTCCACCTGCAGCCGGCGTCCGAGGACCTCGATCTGGTCGCCGACGGCCACGTCCTCGCTCCGGGCGAGGTGATGTCCGACCAGGGCCGTGCCCCGCTCCACCGCCATGCCCATCGGGGACTTGGGCG
Organism: Armatimonadota bacterium; assembly: GCA_034722055.1. Classification (GTDB taxonomy): domain Bacteria; phylum Armatimonadota; class Zipacnadia; order Zipacnadales; family UBA5352; genus JAYENL01. The sequence goes on along the minus strand of JAYENL010000118.1, from coordinate 1,728 downwards.
TGCGGTGAGCCATGGCCACCTCGGGCAGCAGCCCCGTCAGCAGCACCTGCCGGTCCCGCCATTGAATGCGCTTCTGCAGCCGCGCCACCAGGTGTCGGATGGTCATGAGCCCGGACTCGCTGAGGCGGTGCACGTATTCCTCCGGCATATCGCCCTCCGCGAATCCGCGGCTCCAGAAGTCGGTCATGTCGGTGCCGGCGGGGACGATCAGCAGGTTGAAGCCCATGTTCCGCATCAGCCGCACGGTCTCTCGCCGCGACGCCTCGCACGTGGTGACCACCGCGACCGTCACCGCCACCGCCACGAAGACCGCGGCCAGCGCCGACAGGGAACTCAACGCCCGGAACCGGACTTCGGAGAGCATCATCCGAAGCAGCATGTGAACCTTCATACCACTCCACCCCCCGCCCGGCGGCGCATCACGATCGCGCCGATCCCCACCGCGGCCGCCGCCAGCAGCAGCACGACGGCGGCCACTCTGGGGCCCAGCAGGGAGGCCAGCGAGGCCTCAGATGACTCCCGCGCCAGCGACTGCGGCACCTCGCCGCGGGGCAGATCCGGCGCTCGCGACTGTCGGAGGCGCCCCATGGGGGCCTCGTCCGGGCCCTTCGCCTCGGTCACGGTCTTGGGGTCGGTGTCCCGCGCGACTGGCGCCGCACCGGCGGTCTCCTCCTCGGACCGGGGGGGCGCAGTCATAGCGTCATCCCCTGGCGTCTCGGCCTGCTCCGGCACCGCAGGCTCCGACGGCTCGTCGGCGCCGGCCTGAACGTGAACTGACGCCGCGGGCTCAGGGCGCGTCGTTGAGGGCGTCGTCACCTTCGACTCCGCCGCCGGCCCGGCGGCCAGAGCGAGCCCGGTCGCGGCGTCCTCCCGCGCTCGATCAGCGGCCGCCGCGCGATCGGTGCCCGTGGCCGACGCGGCCCCGTTCTCCTCCACCTCGTCAAACAACAGGAAGCTGCTTTCCAGCGGGACGCCGCTCGCCCATTGTGGAAGCGTGGCGGCCCAGTTGTGACTGGTCAGCAGGTCGGTGCCGGGATTGGAGGCCTTTATCTCGCAGGCACAGGGCGCGTGCATGAAGGCAACCAGGTCGGCCAGCCCCTCCTCACTCACGCCCGCCCCGATGTACGGCGGCAGCGCGTATCCCCGGCCGATGATCCCGAAGACCATCGATCCCTCTATCTCCGACAGGTCGCCTTCGACCTGCAGGAGCTGTCGGACCAGCATCCGCTCCGCTGCGTCGTCGCGGACCACAGCCACCACGCCAACCTCTAGGCCCTCCGCGGGAGCGGTGACCGCCACGCGCCTGGCCGTCCTGAGGGCGTTCGAGGCATCGCCCGCCGCGGGGTCCTGAAGCACCAGCAGGACTCCGGCATCACCGCCGCACAGCCGCTCGCCCAGCGTGCGCCGAGCCGGTGACCGCACCAGGCTTTCCGCCTCGTCCGGCGTCAGACGCCGCGCCACCACCGTCCGGCCGCGCGGCGAGGTCACCACATGCAGCGGCAAGTCACCCGCGCTGCGGCCCCTCCACGCTGCATCATGCTCGGCGGGCACGGAGCCGTCAGCCGCGACCTCCACGTCCTCGAAGATGACGTTCGCGTTGCCCCCGCCCTCCCGCGAGGCCGCGCGCAGCAGGGCGTTCGCCTCGGCGTCGGCGTCGCCATCCGCGGCGCTATGGAAGTAGCGCACATGGTAGCCGCTGCGTTGCCAGTTGTTCATGGCGAACTGGTA
>JAYENL010000117.1:0-10368 GCA_034722055.1 Armatimonadota bacterium | reverse complement strand
TGCCTCGTGACCGAGGCCCTGCACTTCGCCTGCCGTATTCTGTCGTTAGCTGTCGTTATCTGCCGTTGTCTGCCGTTATCTGCCTTTGTCTGCCGTATTCTGCCGTTGTCTGCCTTTGTCTGCCGTCATCTGCCGTGATCTGCCGTGATCTGACGTTAGATGGGGTGGGCGATGGGAATCGAACCCACAACCACCTGAGCCACAGTCAGGTGCTCTACCTTTGAGCTACGCCCACCACACGGTCTGCAGATTGCGTCATCCGGCGTGGCAGCAAAGCGACGTGCTGGATGGCGCGCCCGGCCCGATTCGAACGGGCGACCAGCGGCTTAGAAGGCCGCTGCTCTGTCCACTGAGCTACGGGCGCGCGCAACGCGCCGGCTCACCCGTATGCGGCCACTGGCCGGGGAGCATCTGGAGCGGGCGATGGGATTTGAACCCACGACCCTCAGCTTGGAAGGCTGACGCTCTACCGCTGAGCTACGCCCGCAACCCTTCGGCCGCGGCCCCATCACCTGGTCGGGGCGACCGGATTTGAACCGGCGACCTCCTGCTCCCAAAGCAGGCGCGCTACCAAGTTGCGCCACGCCCCGATCCCACCGGCCGCACAACCACTTCACAGTATACGACAGCCGCGCCGCCCTCGTCAACCCTCGCGACCGCCGCAGGAGCGGCCCTGCCTGCCCCGTCACAGGCGGCCCCGAGGGCCGGCGGCCTACCGCTGCGGCCTGCTGGCGCTGAGGCCCCTGACCTGCAGGCTGCTGCCGCGGCCGAAGTTGCGGAAGCCGATGCGTCCGCGCCTCAGCGGCTCCTCGTAGGTCACCTCGTGCAGCAGCGTCCCGTCGGCGAAGACCCGCACCAGCCCGCCATCAACGAGGACCTGGTACCGCATCCACTCGCCCAGCCGGTAGCCGTCCACGGCGCTGTCGTGGATCGAGTAGGGCTGGAAGCGGCGGATGGCCTCGGCGTACTCCTCCTTGCGGTCCTCCGGGATCTCCTCGCGCGGCGTGCGCAGGATCGCCAGGTCGTCGGTGAGCAGGCCGATGCGGCGGAAGTTCGCCTCCGTGCCGCAGCCCTCCCGGAGCATGCCTGCGGTGTAAAGCTCCATCCGCTCCTCGAAGGCGTACTCCCCGTAGTCGCCCTCGCGCTCCCAGGTGAAGATGTCCTCACCGTTCACGCCCTCCGCCATGAAGAAGAAGATGGCCCGGGCGTTGTCGTCCTCGGTGCGGGCCTCGAAGTCGAAGAGCACCGGCTCCTCGAAGACCTCCGGGGCCCAGTAGGTGGTGGGCGTCTCGGTGGTGATCTGCACTGCCCCGCCCGCGAGGTGCTCCACTGAGCCCTCGCCGTCCAGTACCCAGTCGGAGGTGTCGCTCAGGTCCGGCTCCCAGAGACTCTCGCCGGGCTCCGGCGGCTCGGGGTCGCCGCCCAGCAGTCGCGTCCGCTCGTAGTCCACGATGATATCCGCCTCCTGTTCGCTGGGGCTGCCGAAGAAGATGGTGCGGGCCCCGGCCTCAGTCTCGATGCGCAGATGCCGCTCGCCGAGCCGCTCAACCGTCGGCTCCTCGCCGCCCTCGCGCCACGGCAGGATCGCGGCCAGGAACTGCCAGGTGCGGCGCGGCGTGCTGGTCACCCACATGTTGTTCCACACCGGCTCGCCGCTGAACTTGCGCAGGGGGCTGCGCTCCACGCTGCCGCGCGCCGCCTCCAGCATGTCCTCGCCCGTGATCGGATTGCGATAGCCGTCCTCGCCGCGCAGGTTCTGGATCGCCAGCGTCCCGGCGCCGAGCAGATGTCGCACCTTCACATTCGCTCCGCCGACCGTGTAGCTGAAGCTCGCAGCGCTCTGGTCGATCTCCACCGGCACGTCCTGGTGCACGTGGTAGAGCCACGAGAACCGCGCTGGCTCGTGCTCGCCGTGGATCGCCAGATCATCGAAGATCACGAAGCAGCGGTCATCCACGAAGAGCACGTGGCGAAGGAAGCGGTCGAGGTAGGGCGCCGTGGCCTCGTAGGCCTCGGTGGCGTCGGCGCACCAGTAGACGAGCCCCGGCTCGGCATGCCAGGCGATGATGCGGCCGGCGGTCTCCGTCGCCGGCTCCATCTGGTTGAAGTCCTGCCCGAGGCCGTCCACGAGCACCGAGTTGTGGCTCATGGTGGCGTCCGCGTGGCGGTCGCCATTGGCCTTACGCCCGCCGCCGGTGGCGATGACAGAGCCGTAGGCGAAGGCCTCGAAGGCGTTCTCGTTGTTGAAGGAGTGGCTGTAGCCGCCGCGGGGGCGGCTGTGGAAGATCATCCCCACGCCGTGGCGGTAGGTGTCAGCGGCGCTGGGCGGGCCGGACAGTGCCATGGCCCAGCCCCCGATGTTGAACAGCGCCTGCTCGGCGCCCTCGAGCCGAGGCCGGGGCTCCTCGAAGAAGTGGGGCATGAGGTACTCCTGCCACACGCTCGGCCTCGTCCCCAGGATCTCGTTGCAGGAGTGCCAGTTCTGCAGGAAGCGGCCCTCGCCGGTGAGGAAGGCGAATCGCCGGAAGTTGCGCTGGTGCAGCCTCAGGTGCGTGGCGGCGGTCTTGCCGTAGTTGCCCCAGGCGGAGCGCTCGATCCCCAGAGGCGTCAGATAGGCGAAGAAGCCCCCCACGTTTCGCCAGTAGGGGTTGCGCTCGATATGCAGCTCCGGCAGTGTCATGGCGGTCCAGCAGGCGGCGTCCAGGAGCGTGCCGCACTTGCCATTCCCGTAGGACACGCCCTCGTTCCAGGACTCCACCGCGCCGAAGCCGTTCGTCACTCCGCAGAGGTAATGCAGCGTCAGCTCCGTCAGCTCCGCGGCGGCCTCGGACTCGTCGTACACGGCCAGCGCGCCCACCAGCGTCCACAGCGCGTTCTGGTACTGGTGAGAGCCGACCATGCCCGCCAGCCCCCGGGAGAAGACCCGGCCATTCCTGCGCCACGAGAAGTCGTTGAGGATGTGTGCGATGCGCCAGTCCAGCGAGTGCGCGATGGTCTCTCGCTCCTGCTGTGTGAGCTGAGGGTAGAGCCAGTCGTAGCACAAGCCCAGGTGCATGGTGACCATCGTGGCCCACTTGCGCCGCGGCCCCAGGCCCTCCGGCGAGGACTCCCCGCCGGGCGGGTACGATGCGAGCTGCACCAATGGCGCTCGGACGGCCAGGTACTTCTCGTCGCCGGTGAGCATGTAGGCCATGGCGATAACCTGCATCTTTCTGCTGATATTGCGGAAGGTCACGCAGGTGTACTCGGCCTCACGCTGGTGGTCCATGGGGATGATGGGGTCCTCGGCGGGCATCCGTGAGAACCACTCCTCCTCCATGGCGGCATCCGCGCGACTGATGAGCGCTTCATAGAGGCGTGCCGCGCCCTCGTCCACCTCATGCAGCGCGCGTAGCGCCTCGAGGTTCTGAGGCGTGAAGCCCAGGCGCGGATGGCCCTGAAGGTGCTGGTCCAGCTCCTCCAGCATGCTGCGGTCCCATTCCGGCGTCCAGGGCTCGACCGAGAAGCAGCGCACCCGGCTCCAGGCCTCTGTCTCGGTGCCCACGTCATAGCCCACGCGCCAGAAGACGTAGCGGCCCGGCAGCGACGGGATGGCGTTGTAGAAGTTCCAGGGCGTCTCGACCTCCAGCACCATCCTCGACATGTCGGCCCGGCGGGCGATCTGCAGCGTGAAGGTGTGCTCCCGCTCGTAGCCGTCCGGCGCCACGATCTGCGGGTCGTACGGCCAGGCGAAGCGCGGCGGGTTCACCTCCGCCATCTGGCCGTCCGCGGGCATAAAGCCCACCCACGCGGCATGCACCTGCCGCTCGTCTCGCGGCGTGGCGTGGGACTCGTCGAGCGTCATTGCCGTCGCGACTGCCGCGCTTCCGACGAGAAGCGCCAGGACGACACGTGCCGTGAGCATCGGTGTCACGTCCCCAGGCTCGGTGTCCGCGACCGTCCGCCGACAGGTCACTTCGCGCCGATAGGCCCTCGGCCCTTCACGCCCCGCACGTGGGCGAAGGAGATGGGCCTGCCGCGGATGAAGAGTCAAGACGAGTCCTCCGGCAGGCCGTGCCGGGGGATCGCCGGACACCAGGTCAGCCGCGGCGAGAGGGGCTGCACCGGTGAGTGACGAGCGCCGACAGGCACTTGAGGAGAGCCGCCGGCACATCAAGGCCGGCCGGCCCGCGCAGGCCATCGCGGTGCTGGAGCGGTGGCTCGCGCAGGCGGGTGACGATGCGACCGCCTGGTCTCTGCTGTCCGCGGCGCTGTCGAGGTCGGGGGACTGGTCGGGAGCCGAGGATGCGGCCGGGAGGGTCGTGCGGCTGCGCCCCTCGTCGTCTCGCGCCTGGTCGAACTGGGGCATCACCCTCCGCAAGCTGGACAGGACCAACGAGGCGAAGAGGGCCCAGCGCAAGGCGCTCAGTCTCGACCCCGACAGCGAGACCGCGCGGCGGGAGCTTCGGAAGCTGGAAGAGGCGCCACCTGCGGCCGAGGCGTCGGAGAGATGCCCGGAGTGTGGTGCCCACGTCTTCCCCACCGACACCCAGTGCCTCAATTGCGGCGCGGACCTGCTTGCCGCCAGGGCCGCGGAGCAGCGGGCAGCGGAGGCCCGGGCACGCGCTGAGGCGGCCGCCCGCGAAGCACAGCGACGCGAGGAGGCACAGCGCGTCATCGCGCGCCTGCGGGCCGGGGGCTTTGAAGATGGCGAGATCTACGGAGAGCTGCGCGAGGGCGGCTGGACCGAGGAGGAGGCCAGGGAGCTGCTCGGCGTCCCGGATGAGACCTGGATCGTGTCTCTCCCCGAGGGCCGGCACGCCTTCGTGACCAGCGTCGATGAGGCCAAGACGCTCAGGGCGGAGGCCCTGCGGCGCGTCAGCGAGCTGCGCGCGGAGAAGAAGGCCATCAGCCAGGAGATCGGCGAGCTTCGCTCCGCCGCCCGGGCGGCCCGGCACTCCGCCAGGCGCAGCGCCTACCTGCCGGCACACCTGGAGGGGCACGACCTCACCGAGCAAGAGGCCCTCCATGCGCTGGAGGAGGCCAGGGAGGAGAGGGATCTCCTCAGCCGCTCCTGGGAGCAGGCCGTGGAGGCCCTCGACGCCTGGATCGCGCAGAGCTACTGAGTATGCCCGGACCGGAGGGGTGAACCTCATGACTGAGATCACGCTGCGCAGCGCGAAGCAGGTCATCTTCGGCACCGGAGCGCGGGCCGACGTCGGGGAGCACGCCGCGCGGCTGGGGACTCGCGCACTCATCGTGTGCGGGCGCACGTCCCTGCAGCAGTCTGGGGCCCTGGACGAGCTTCGCGACCACCTCGCTGACGAGGGGGTCGGGGTCTGCATCTTCGCCGAGGTGGAGGCCGAGCCGTCACTGGCCACGGTGGAGCGGGGGCGGGAGGCCTTCCGCGACCGCGAATGCGACCTGGTGGTGGCGGCCGGGGGCGGCAGCGCCATGGACGTTGGCAAGGCCGTCGCCGGCCTGGCGTCCCATCCCGAGCCCGTCGAGCACGGGGTCGAAATCACCGGCCTGGGCCGCCCGTGCATCGCCCTGCCCACCACCTCGGGCACTGGCGCGGAGGTGACGCCCAACTCCGTCCTCACCGACACCGCGACCGGCAGGAAGGCCTCCATCCGCGGACATGCGCTGCTGCCCGAGGTCGCCCTGGTGGACCCGGTGCTGACGGTCAGTTGCCCGTCCGACCAGACAGCCTACTCCGGCCTCGACGCCCTGACACAGGCCATCGAGGCCTACGTCTCGGTGGGCGCGAATCCTGTCACGGATCCGCTGTGCGAGGAGGCCGTCCGCCGCATCGGCGGCAGCCTGCGAGAGGCCGTCGCGGATGGCTCGAACCTGCGGGCCCGCGAGGACATGGCGCTGGGGAGCCTGCTGGCCGGGCTGGCCCTGGCCAGCGCCCGGCTGGGCCTGGTCCATGGCCTGGCGCATCCGCTGGGGGCGCTCTATCACCTCCCCCACGGCCGGGTCTGCGGTGCGTTGCTGCCCTACGTGATGGAGTTCAACCTGCAATCGGCCGAGGGCAAGTACGAGCGTCTGGCGCAAATGCTGGACGTCGGCGAGAGCCCCGAGGCGCTCGTGGCCTGGATGCGGGAGCTTGTGGGCGACCTCAACGCCGACCTGGACTTCTCCCAGGCCGGTCTGAGGCCCGAGGACTTCGATCAGATCATCCCGCCCACGCTGGCCTCGGGCTCCTCCGCACACAACCCGCGGCCGATCGGCGAGGAGAGCGTGCGGGAGCTGCTGACAGAGCTGACGGCGTCATAGACGGAGACACGGGGAACCGGGAGGCACAGTCATGGAGCGCGTCAATGAGTCCGATTGCGAGTTCCGCCACGGGGATCATGGGCCCAAGTACCTCATGCGCGGGCCGCATATCGACTGGGGCGTGATCGTCTTCAAGCCGGGCCAGGAGATGGGCGCCCACGCTCACAACCAGGTGGAGGAGACCTTCTTCTTCCTGGAGGGCACACCGCTGATGGTCGTCGATGACCAGCAGTTCCGGGTGGCGCCGGGCGATGCCTTCCGGCTGGAGCCGCCGGAGGCTCACAACATCATCAACGATACCGACCAGGACACGCGCCTGGTCTTCATCAAGACCCCCTACCTGCCCGACGACAAGGTGGACGTGCCCTGAGCGGCACCTCTCCCGTCAGAGCTGCGTGCCCGGCGCCTCGCCCTCACCGATCAGCCACGGATCGGGCGCCAGCGGCGGGTGCTCCCGCGCCAGCGAGTAGTCGCGCTCCTCCAGCCGCGGGTGCCCGCCCGGACCCCAGCCGCCGGTCTCCTCCTCGCACTGCTCGTCCCCGGCCACGAAGGACACTGTGATCTCGTCCGCGCCCACCTCGCAGAGCTGAAAGCCCTGGCGGGTCTCGATCTCCTCCCAGCGGTTCGTCATCTGCGCGGTGTTCCCCGCGGCGGAAGCCTTGTGGATGCGCATCTCCCCGACCTGCTCCACCGGCCGCCCGGTGTGCACGTGCCCGCACAGCAGGTCAGTCACGCCCGCGGCCTGGAGGCCCTCGAGCAGGCGGCCCCGGTGCGGCTGGTCGATGCTGAAGTACCAGGGCAGGTACTGGTCCGCGTCGGTGATGTCCCACGTCGGCTCATCCGGATCGTCGATGTAGGGCCAGTAGTGCATCATCGCCACGTGCAGCCGTGCCGGCGGCAGCTCGCTCAGGTGCTCCATGAAGCGCCAGAAGCGCTCCTCCTCGGGCAGCCCCGAGCCGGCAGCGGCAGCGTAGAACCCGCTGAAGCGCACGCCCCGGTGCATGAAGGTCCACTGGATGGGCCCGAAGTAGCTCGCGAACAGCGCCAGCCGGTGCGAGGTCATGTTCAGGTCCACGTCGCGGCGGTCATCGCGCGGCCCCTCACGGTGGGTGTGCTTGTTCCCGACGTCCATGTTCCCCGGGATCACGAAGGACGGGAGGGGCAGCTCATCGAGATCCTGGCGCGCCTGCTGGTACTCGAACTCGTGGGTGTCGCCATCGCGCGTCAGGTCACCGCCGACGAGCAGGAGGTCCGCGTCCGTGGCGGCGATCTGCTGCTTGATCGCGGCCCACCGTCGGTTGATGGCCGGCCTGAAGCGATACGAGCGTGCTGTGCCGAGGTGATGATCGTTGATGTGCGCGAATCGCCAGCTCTCCTCGCTCATGGTGTGGCCTCCGATGCGGTGAGGACGGCTGTCCTCGTTCCTGGAAGGGTGGTTACTAAGGCGCGGTTGCGCCAGACGACGACCGGGCGGGAACGGAGGCCCGCCCCTCCTGACGTCACGTCTACGGCGCCTGCGTCCTCCCCCCGTCGCCGGTTGTCCACAGCAACCCGCCAAGACCAGCCCCGTACGGTGCGCAGCGTCCCGCATCTTCCGCGTAAGTGGGGCTTCCAGCCCGACGCCGTTTCCCCCGTGGCCGTGCGCCGTGACATCGTTGGCGTTGCTGTCCGGAGCGGCGGTGTCTTCAGACCCGCCGGCCGTTGTAGTCAGCCGTTTTCGTCCCAGCGCCGCCATCCCCGGTATTCCCGGCCCGTATCGGCCCTGCCGTTGATCGTCGCCGCGTGGAGAGGCCGGACCACTGTCCGCGCTGGCGTTGTGCCTGCATCGCTTCCCGTCGGAACGCCGCTGAATGACAACGACCGGGCGCGAGCCTCGTCGCGCCTCTCCAAACGTCACGACCAACGCCCTCAGGGGGACCGTCCTGAGTACTCACTTCCTTACATACCTCAGTATGATCATCGCCACCAGCCGGTTCCCCGCGTCGTTGATGTGCACGCCGTCGGCGGTGAAGAGTGAGGGCTTGTCCGGATGCGTCTTCGTCGGCGTGTAGACGTCCAGGTAGCCGCTTCCGGTCTGCTGCGCAATCTCCTGCATGGCCGCGTTGAACTGCTCCAGGACGTCCGGCTTGCCGAAGTACGAGCCGCCCGACTCGCCCTCCGCGATGCGGTTCGCCACCCGGTCGCGGCAGATCTCGTGCACCGATGAGGAGGCGGAGACGATCGTGATCTCCGCCGCCGGCGCATTCTCGCGGATGCGCTCGATGGCCTGCACGAAGGTCTCCTCGAAGGTGTCCAGCGGCACCACTGGATCGAACTCGTAGTCCTCCGGGGACTCGTACTCCGGCCTGGGCTTGAGCTTGGAATCATTGTGCCCCAGCCAGATGAACACGTGGGTGGGTGTGGGCTCGTAGAGGCCGTCGTACATCTCCCCGCGGTAGGCGTTCTCGGGGTCCGTCATGCGCCGCCACACGCGGGTGATGAAGTCGCCACCGACGCCCGCGTTGCGGTAGGTCACATCCCCGTGTGCGCGCTGCAGCCAGAAGCCGACCATGTCGGTGTAGTTATGGCCGCGGAACAGGTCCGTCAGCGAGTCCCCGAGGAAGAGGATGTGCGCGGGCGTGTCGATCTCTGCCGCCTGCGCCGCGGTGTCGAACTGCGCCCAAGTCTCGGCATCCACCACATCCACCCAGGCGGTGGCGCCGACGCCCGCATCCGCGTTGGTGAAGCTGACGGTCATCTGCCCGATCTCAGCCTCCGCCGGGGCATCGAACTGCCACGTGGTGGTCTCGCCCGTGATCGCAACGGTCTCCCGCCGCGTCTGCCCTCCGGCCGCCATCATGATGCTCACCGACCCCTCCGTGATGGGGCCCTCATCGCAGCCCGCCGCGAGCCGGAAGCTCACGCTCTTACCCGGCGCGGTCATGGCGTAGCCGGGCGTCACCGTCAGCTCCCCGCCCGGCAGCCCCATGACGGTCAGCACCGCATCGTCGAGGAAGGCCCTCGCGCCCTCGCCGTCGAGGTGGACGACCGCCGCGATGCTGCGCACCAGGGGGTCGGTGGGCGCGATCTCGATGGCGATCTGCTGCCACTCATCGCTCAGCTCCATGTGATTGTCCGGCCGCTCGATGATGTAGCGATCCTCCGGGTCCGAGCGGAGCTGGATCGAGCGCAGCGAGAGTATCCCCTCGCCCTTCGCGTGGATGACGAAGCGGTAGCGGAGGCCGACCGTGGCGTCCACGTAGCCGGAGTAGATGGTGGCCTCGTGGGTGCCATCCCTCTCGGTGGCGACGAGCTTCCCGGCTCTCTCGCCGGAGCGTGCGCCCTCGGGCACTGACGCGATCTCGCCCGGCCACGCGGGGGACTGCGGCCAGGGCCCGTCCTCGAAGCCGGGGTCCTCCAGCAGGTTGTCGCCCGGCGCGGCCTGCGCCAGGTTCCAGGCGGTGAGCAGCGCGACGATGACGATCAGGCCGATGCCTGTGCGCTTGTGTGCGCCGATCATATCTCACGTCCCTCGATGTCACGGCTGCAGCTCTACGGTGACGGGCTGCTGCACCAGCACGTCCGCGAGCACGAAGATTCCGGTGCCCTCGCGCAGGTAATCAGCGCCCTCGGTGAGCGGCGCGAGGTCGAGCGTTATCACGCCGCCCCGGCAGTCCGCATCGGCCACGGCCGCCGCGCGCTCGGCGGTGAAGCGCACGTAGGGCACCTCCACGGCCAGCAGCCCGTCGGCCTGCGAGGGCGTCTCGCTCTTCAGGTCGGTCTCGAAGCTGGCCCAGTTGCCCGCGATGAGGCTCATCAGATCCCGGGCGGGCATGAAGCGATAGGCGATATCAGTCACATCCACCACTCCCGTCCTCCACGTGGGTCGGCACTGAATGGCAATTCGATGCGGCAGGGGCAAGCGCCTGCGCGCGAGGTCCATGCCGTTCGTGGCGAGGCCCAAGTGGCCGTGGGCTCGCGTCACCTTCGAGGACCTTTCGGTGGCACGGACACTCTTGTCCGTGCGCCGTTTGCCCAGTCGTGTCGTCGTCATTGTGCGTTGCCCCCACACACAAGGGCGCACGCACCGAGATCGGAGGTCTCCAGTGCGTGTGCCACGCAACGGCA
>JAYENL010000116.1:8677-10390 GCA_034722055.1 Armatimonadota bacterium | reverse complement strand
CTGCTTCAGCTCCGCGAAACAGCGGCGGGCCACATCGAGCAGATCCTCCTGCTCCGACACGGGCTCGCCGTGCCCCTCCTCGTCCAGGCCCTGGTAGCCCATCAGCGAGGCCAGCCGCGGCAGGTTGTCGTAGACGGTGATCTCGCCGAAGAAGCCGTGCTCCCGCCCGCCCTCCAGCATGGTGCGGATGGTATTGAAATCCCACGTGATGGTGCCATCCTCGTCTTTGCTGAAGTCAATGCCCGCGCCGCCCTTGATCATGGTGCAGCCGTGGGCCGCCATGTCGGCGAACTCCGCGTGCATCTGCTCGGGCTCATCCACCACATTCCGCATGCGGTAGTACATCCCGTAGCGCTTATCCCCGGGCTGGATGAGGTCGATGGGATGCACCGTCAGGTTCAGGGCCATCTCGGTGGCCTCGGCACCCTCGGCCTCGATGCTGACCGTGCCCGCGTACTCGCCCGGCGCAGTGTCCTCGGGCACGTCTACAAGGAGGTAGACCTGCTTGAGGTTCCCCTTCGGCAGCCAGAAGTCACGGTTGGGGAAGATAAAGCGCGAGACGACCTCATAGTTCCCGGGCTTTCGCGGCATCCAGTATCCCCGGCGCATGAGCACCCGGCGCACCAGTTGCACGCTCACCTGCTCGGCCGGGATCACACCCGCGTCGCCGGACAGAGGCCCTGCAGTCACCTGCACCGAGGGCAGGTCCCGCGCGGCGCAGAGGGTGAACTGCGCGGCCTCGTACTCCCCCGGCGCAGCCTGGATGCTCATCGCCTCGGGGAAGGCCTTCCCCAGCGGCTCGAGGGCCGGGTCGATGCGATCCACCGGGTGGCCGGCGTAGATGACATAGCCCTTCGGCGCCTCGGGCAGGTCGAACTCGAACTCCGCCACGTGCGTGCGCATCTGCTGGATGGTGACCTCATCGGCCTCCATCTGGCGCGAGAACGAGGGCGGCCCCTCGACCTCCGGCGCCAGCGCCATCAGGTCACCGACCACCGCCACCGCCCCCGGCCGCTCGCCGGCCACGCGCGCCTCAATGCGCAGCGTGGAGCCGCCCTCAATGTCCAGGCTGACCGGCGCGGGCTCATCCCCGGCCGTCAGATCCGAGTAGACCTGCACCTCCCGGCCGTTGACGGAGAGGGCCACAATTGTCGAGGCACCCTCCTCACCGAAGGGGCTGAGGCCGGCGCTGCCGGTCAGCCGCTGGTAGCCCTCGGGGATCTGGAACTCCACGAAGCCCGGCGCCCGCACCGCCACGCCGCGGGCGTAGGCCCTCTGTCCGATGACCAGCGGCAGCTCCCGGTCGTCGATGGCTATCTGGGCGTCGATCCCGACGCGGCCAAGCGCCTGCTGCGTCGCTGACGGCCCGAGGTCGGTGACGTACATCCAGCTCGCCTCACCCTCCCGGGCGGAGGCGCGCGCCGCTATCTCCTCCGCCGAACGGGCGATCGACGAGATGCGCAGCTCATCGAGCACCAGCGGGCCGCCGCCGACATCCAGGCTGCTCGGCGTCTCTGTCAGCCCGTTGGCCTGCGTGCTCTCATCCACCAGCGCCCCGTCAACGAAGAGCGTGATGGTGCCGCCCTCCCAGGTCCCGGCCATGTGATGCCAGGTGTCCGTCTCCCACCCGGAGGGGTCCACATCCACGCGCTGCCACTGCAGGTCCTCGGGAGGGCCGCCGTTAAAGGCCATCCCCAGGCGTGTGGGGCTGAT
>JAYENL010000116.1:0-8577 GCA_034722055.1 Armatimonadota bacterium | reverse complement strand
TCTCCGCCGAGGGGCACTCCTGGCGGCTGGCGGTGCTGGTCCTGTCGCCGGGCGCGATCCTGCTCTTCGGCGCCTGGCTGGCTGAGAACACGCCCTCGCTGCGCGGCTGCCTGACGGCCATGGCGCTGGTATTCGCCCTGGTGCTGACATTCTGGGCGTACGTGGGGGTGGCTGTCAGGAGCGGGGCAGAGGCGATCACCGATCCCGCACGCTACGAGAAGACCATGGCGGCGACGGGCTATGGCGAGCACGAGTACCTGGCTCATTTCCCGCCCGAGATCCCGCAGGACGCACAGGAGGTCAGCTTCTACTGCCTCCAGGAGCCCCTGCTGGGTCCCTCGGTCTGGGAGTTGCGGATGACACTGCCGCCCGAGCAGGTGGAGGAGATCGCCGAGACGGCGCGGGACGATATGGCGGAGATACCCCGGGACGAGGTGGCGGCCGCGCATGCGGGACCATCCCGCGAGGAGCTGAATGACTTCCCCGTCGTGCGCGGCGTGGTGCGCGGCGGCCGGGATCGCCATGGCCCCGTGTGGGGCATCGCCGCCGACCCGGACAGCGGCGAGATCATCTACTGGGCGGACCACTGGTGAGGAGCGACACCATGCCACAACCCAACATCCTTCTGATCGTGGCCGACGACATGGGCTACGGCGACTTCGGCATCTTCAACGAGGGGCTGACGGAGACCCCCCGCCTGGATGCCCTGGCCGCCCAGAGCATGGTCCTGACGCAGCACTACGCGGGGTCCTGCGTGTGCGCGCCATCACGGGCGGCGCTGCTCAGCGGGCGCTATCCCCACCGCACGGGCGCCATCGACACCCGGGAGGCGCGCGGGACGGATCGGCTGGGCCTATGGGAGACCACGCTGGCGGAGCTGCTGGCGCGCGAGGGCTACGCCACCGGCCTGGTCGGCAAGTGGCACCTGGGGGAGCTGGACGAGCGTTACCTCCCACAGGCCCGCGGCTTTGACGAAGTCTGCGCCTTTCGCGGCGGCTGGCAGGATTACTGGGACTGGTGGCTGGACTATGGCGGCGGCTGGTTCCGCAAGTCCGACGGACGCTACCTGACCGACGTGCTTACCGACGAGGCTGTGAACTTCGTCCAGCGCCATCAGCGCGAGCCATTCTTCCTCTACCTGGCCTACAACTGCCCGCACACGCCGCTGCAGGCCCCGGAGGAGGACATCGCGCCCTTCCGCCAGCGGGGGGGCCTCAACGAGGCGGTCGCCACGATCTACGGGATGATCCGACGCATGGATCGCGGCATCGGCCACGTGTTGGAGACGCTGGCATGGCTGGGGTTGGCGGAGGACACCATCGTGCTGTTCACCTCCGACAACGGCCCCCAGTTCGGCAGCGAGCTGGGCAGCATCAAGCGCTTCAACGGGGATCGCCATCGCTCCATCGGCTTCGCCGGTCACAAGGGCAACGTCTACGAGGGCGGCATCCGCGTGCCGATGCTGGTGCGCTGGCCGGAGGGGCTGGAGCCGGGACGCTGCGACGAGATGATCCACTTCTGCGACTGGCTGCCGACGCTGCTGTCGGCCGTCGGCGCTGAAGTCCCGCAGGAGCCGCCTCTTGACGGGGCGAATGTTCTCCCGGTCCTCCGAGGAGAGCCTGGAGATGTCCCCGACCAGCGCTTCTGGCAGTGGAACCGCTACCAGCCGGTGGGCCACTGCAACGCCGCCATGCGCGAGGGGGACTGGAAGCTGGTGCGGCCGGGAATGCCCGAGTGCTTCACGACCACGCCCGAGGACCACACCGACGACCATCAGTTGCGCGACCGACCGGGATACCTCGGTGAGCTGACCGACAGGACGCCGCCGGAGCGCGACCTGTCGGATCCGCCGCCCGCGCAGCTTTTCAACACCGCGCAGGACCCGGGCGAGGAGCACGACCTGGCGGCCGACCAGCCGGAGCGGGCGGCCCGCATGAGGCGCGAGCTACAGGCGTGGTTCGAGGAGGTCGAATCCGAGCGGCTCAGTCATGGCGTCCGGCCGGGCTGAGCTCCCTGCGCCGGGCCTACGCCTCCGGCAGCGTCAGGTCAGAGGTCCAGCCGCCCGGCTGCAGCAGCTCGTCGAACCACGGGCCGGGCGGATCGTCGATGTGCCGCTCCATAGCCGCCAGCTTCAGCTCCAGCAGATACCACAGCGGCGCGCGCAGCATGAAGGTGGTCTCGATACCGGAGGTCGCCGGGATCAGCGTGGAGGGGCTCTCCCGCAGCAGCTCGATGAAGCCTCGCGTGTTGTCCATCTCGCCCTCGACGGCCGCGCGCAGGCGGTCGGCGTGCCGGCTCGTCTCGGGCTCCTCGCGGTCCTCGGCGAGGCAGGCGTGGATGGCCTCCTGGACCTCCACGAGGTTCCGCTCGGTGGTCAGAGCATGCAGCATGCACTGCGCGCGGTCCCTGACGTCACGAGCCGTCTCGGACAGCTCGCCGCAGCCCTCCAGCCGCACCACGGCCTCCTGCAGCCGCGGCAGGAGCTGCTCGTCGTAGGTGTCCAGGGACTCCCGCGCCGCGTCATCATCCACCATCCGCGTCCAGCCCTTGAAGAAGTGGTCGATCCACGCCGGGTCCGTCCGCCCCACCGTGAACTCGAACTGACGATACCAGCCGTAATCCTCATACTCCAGCAGCGACTGGTCGGGCACCAGGGGCTTGACCAGCCGCCGCCACAGCGTTCGTCCGGAGACGAAGGTCACGGTCCAGGCAAGGACCTGACAGTGGCGGAAGACGCGGTCGCACAGCCGCCAGGCGTTCAGCAGCGCCCGGGCCTCGTCGCCGTCCTGCGTCCACTGCTCGGCGCGCCGCTCCACGAGGCGCTCCACGTTCAGGGCGCTGCCCTCGAGGCTGAAGGCCCGAATGACCTCGTTGTTGATGTAGTTGGGGACGAAGACCTCCGTCTGCACCCCGCCCCGCAGGATCAGGTCCTTGACTTCGCCGCGGAGCTGGGCGTCGGTAAGCTGATCGTAGGCCAGATACGGAAACGGGAAGCCCAGCATTGGCCCCAGGGGCTTCCAGGGGTTTGCGATCTCCTCAAGCTGCACCTGCGGCTCGATGCCGTGAGCGCGGATGCGCTGGATGGCCGTCCAGTCCCGGCGCCCCCGGCGGGGCCGCTCGTGTTCGGCGGCGACGGTGAAGCTGGCGCCGATGTCGTCGGGAAGCGCCTCGCAGATAGCCTCCACCTCGCCGGGCGCAAACCATGACAGGCAGACGGTGAACTGCAGGTCGGGGTTGACGGCCCGGCCGCCGTCGCGGAGCGCAGTCATCAGGTTCACGACGCCCTCCTCGACGCGCCGCTTCCTGGCGCCGCGCGGCCCGTTCGGTCCCGCGTAGAGCCGCTGCGCCCACGGAAAGCCAGCGCAGCTATCCTGCGACCAGACCGAGAAGAGCCCCAGGTCCGGGACCTGCTCCATCAGCCGCTGCATCATCTGCCGGTAGTGCTCCTGCACCAGCGGGTGGTTGGGGTCGGGCGCGTACTCGGGCTCAGCCGAGTAGTCCGAGCAGTCCACGCGCGCCCCCCGCAGCTCGGGGTGCTTGTCGAACAGCCGCTCCGGCCACGCCCGCGGCTCAAAGGCCACGAAGCTCGGCATCAGACCCCACGACCGGGCCAGCTCCGCGGTCTCCTTCAGCCGGGCCAGGTTCCGGTCCAGCAGCTCGCGCCGGTAGGTCCCGCGACTCAGATCGGACTCCACGAACATGTCCAGTGCCGGGCAGTAGATCGACCACCATGGATACATGTCCTCGTGGACGCGGCGCTGTTTGACCTGCACCGGCACCACGTCCGCCAGCAGGTTCACCTCCAGCGTCTCGACCCCAACTCGGACGGCGTCGGCGACGTGCCGCGGCATGTCGAAGCCGTCGGCGAAGCGATGGAAGCCCGCCGACCAGTCGTCGAACTCCATGGCCAGGGATTCAAAGACGCGCGTGCGCAGAAGCGGCTCCGGCGGTGGCGGCTCCTCGCGAAGCAAGCGATCGACCGCGTCCAGCGCCGCTCGCGCGGCGGCCAGCGGCGACGAGCCGGTCACGACCCGCCCCCCGGCAGGCGTGGCGCACATCACCTCCCACGTCCGGCCCGCTGGCGCGCGCCTCACCGCCTCCCCTGCATCGGGGCACCTGGAGGCGAACTCCGGCGGACCGATGTTCAGCGCCTCCGGGTCCGGCGCCTCCTCGGGGGCGACATCCAGCTCCAGCCGCCCCGCCGCCCACTCGGCCGCCGTAGCATAGGGCTGCGCCACATCAGCGGCGACGACGACCCGGCTGGGCCACCTCTGTGGTGACATGCAATCACCCGTCTCCTCCAGGCCGCAATGTGTTCGGTCCGCGGCAATCAGTCAACCGTCTATCCACTCGCGCCACACCGACGGGTCCGGGCAGTGCCCGTGCAGGCGGTACTGGCCCCACTCATACGCCTCGGGCTGTTCGTCGCAGTCGAGCGCGATCACGGTGCAGTCCGGGTCCGGCGGCAGTTCCGGCAGCCCGCGGAGATAGAGGTGCTCTCCGTCCCGGTCCACCCTCACGTCGATGTCCTCGCGCCCGAGGACCCTCGCGCCCCGGACCTCGCTCTTAAGCCCGGCGACGTGGAAGGTCTCCCCCTGCCAGTACTTCACCCACAGGTAGAGCGTTTCGCCCCTCTGCGTCATGTCCCCGAAGGCCAGATGCTCGAAGAGCCCGTTCGCGCCGGAGGTGCCGTAGATGGCCTCGGCACTCCGCTCCGTGAAGCGCCCCAGGCCGGCGAGCTGCTCCCGGGCGCGCTGCGGGAAGCTCCCGTCGCCCTTCGGCCCGAAGTTGAGCAGCAGGTTCGCGCCCTGGCCGAAGGCCTCCGCCATCAGGTAGACCAGCTCCGTGGTGGTCTTGTAGTGACCGTCCCACTTCACGTACCCCCACCAGCGGTGCTGATTGATGTCGCAGACCTCCCAGGGAACCTCCACCTCGGAGGCCTGGATGCGCCGCTCGCTGGAGGCAATGTAGCCGGGCCGCTCGTTGCGGTAGAACGGGTTGTCGGTGTGCTGCGGCGGGCGGCCGTGCAGCCGATCGCCGGTGATCATGGCCTCGGGCTGCAGCTCGCGGATCATGTCATCGACCTCCACCGGCCGCCACCGGTCCTGCAGCGGCCAGCGGCCGTCGAACCACATCAGGTCGATCTTCCCGTAGTTGCTGCACAGCGCCTCGATGTCCCGGTGGGTCTTCTGGACCAGCTCCTCGAGCTCGTCCTCATCAGCGCCCTCGCCCTCGAACATCACCGGGAAGCACCAGTCCTGGAAGGAGTAGTAGACCCCCACGCGCAGGCCCGCGGCCCGGCAGCCCTCCACGTACTCCGCGATCAGATCCCGCCCCGGGCCGGTGCCCGGCGCGTCGAACTCCCATCCGGGCGAGTCGAACAGGCAGTAGCCGTCGTGGTGCTTCGAGGTAAGCACCATATAGCGCATCCCGGCGTCGCGGGCCATCCTGGCCCACTCACGTGCGTCGAAGTTAGGGACGGCGAACTCGTCGGCCAGCCTTCGGTACTCGCTCGGCACCAGATGCTCGCGGAACATCACCTGCTCTCCGCGGCCCAGCAGCGAGTAGATCCCCCAGTGCAGGAACATGCCGAACTTCCCCTCGTTGAACCAGGCGTACGGGTCGCTCTGCGCCTCTGACATGGTGCTCACCCCAGGGATTCAATGATGAGAACGGCGCCCCCCTCTCGCCCCTGCCTGCCCCACCTGATTCGTGGCGACAGGGGCGAGGCAGGCCGGCGGAACGCTATTTCGCCGGGCGCACGCTCAGCGCCCGCTCCGGGTCCAGCGAGAACCAGTTCGGGATCTCGTCCCCGAGGTCGATCCACACGTCGTCCACCACGCCCGTCTCGGCCTCGGAGATCACGAGCTTCCAGACGCCGGCGTCGCCGGCGCCGACCGCGATCTGCTGGCGGTCGATCGGCACCTCGACCACGCGGAAGGTGGCCGCCCCACGCCCGTCGGGGGCGTAGAGACTCGCCAGCGCAGTCTCGCCCGGCGGCGTCGCGGCGACTGACAGCGTGAACGATTCGACCCCCTCCGGGACCTCGAAGTAGATGGGCGTGACGTGGTTCAGCAGGTGCAGGCCCTTCTCGTCCATCTCTCCCGAGACCGCCCAGGCCCCGCCCTCGACCTCCAGCATAAAGCTCGCCGGGCCGGCGCTGATCAGGACGTGGTAGAACGGTGAGCCACCGGCGTCGAGCGTGATCGGCACCTCGTCGCTCATCAGGCCCGCCGCCACCTCCTCGCCCTCGGCATCGTGGAGCGTGTACTGCACCAGCTTCCCGCGCGTGGTAATGCGGCTGAAGCCGATGCGCGCCTCGTCGGCCGTGGGCGCGACGACGATGTGCTGACTCCCCCGCAGCAGGAAGGGCTGCACCTCCTCCGCGACCGGCACCTCATCGACCGGCGTGGCTTCCACGGGCGTGATGTCGGCGGGCGAGGCGCCCCGCCGGGGCTGCCGGAAGGCCAGGGACTGCTTGCGCTCGGCGAACCACTCGAAGAAGTCGGCGTCGGACATGTAGAAGCTCGACGCCTGCGGCTCATCGAGCATGTCGAACTGCCGCAGGTTCCAGTGCAGCAGCGTCAGGTTCCAGCCCAGCCACTGGAGGCGCGCCTGCGCGTCCGGGTCGGTGACCTTGGCCTCCGCGCCGCGATACAGCCGCTCCATCTCCGCGAAGTTCCGGGCGTAGACGTCCTCCATGATCTTCGGCGTCAGCCGGTAGCGGGCGTCCTCGTTCTCCAGGAAGTGACGCTTGACCTCAGCGTCCAGCAGCCGGTACATCTCCTCGATCTCGTCGCTGCCGGCCCCGTAGCAGCGGTTTATGAACTCCTCGAAGGTAGCCTCCACATCGGTATCGGGGTCCCAGGCCAGCTTCGCCAGCAGGTAGTTCGTCGGCGCGCCCGTCCCCCACGCCGCCTGGCCGTAGACGTAGACGCCCTTGATGTCGGCGCCCTTCAGCCGCGGGTAGATGAACTGCAGGATCTCCAGCCCCGGAGGACAGGGCGCGCCGGCGTCATTCGCCATGGAGGTGGGCAGGTCATAGTAGGCGATGTTGTCAGTCACCTGCGTCCACTGCTCCAGCAGCGCCTCCCAGGTCTCGCGCAGCTCAGGGCGGAACAGCGTGTAACCGTAATCGAAGCTCGGCGCCCACACCAGGAAGATGTTGGGCTGGAGCTCGCGCTCGAGCTCGATCGGCTCCTTCGGCGGGTAGACGTACTGGGCGTAGACGTAGCCAGCGAGGACCTTCTGGGGATACTCCTCCGCCACGATCCTCGCCACGCCGTTGTAGAAGTGCAGCACCGCCGGAGTGACGGACAGCTCACCGTTCGGATCCTCCTCATACAGTGCGGTGCAGTCCGGGCACTGGCACCAGCCCGCGGAGTCCGACGGAGACAATGAGTAAGACGTGCTGTCGGGATGGGCGTCGAAGTGGTCGATGATACGCTGCGCAAAGGCCTCGATGAGCCCGGGGTTCGTCAGGCACAGCTTGTAGCGGCCGGTCGGCGGCACGCGCCTGCCATCGAACATGGGGAAGTAGTCCGGGTGCTCCTGGTAGAGCTCGGCCGGGATGGTGCGGCGGAAGTTGTGCCCGTGGCTCAGGTAGAGGCTCCAGCCCAGCTTCTGCCGTGCCCACCACTCGATCACCGGTGGCCGGCGCTGCTGGGTGTAGGGCACGCGGCGGTTGAGGAAGAACGGCGCGTCCTGCATGTCCGTCTCGGGGATTGTGACGCTGTCACTGTGCGGGACGTAGTCCCCCTGCTCGCCGGGCATCAGGAACCGGACGCCCAGGAACCGCTCCAGGAAGGTGCACACGCCGTTGCGCGTGCCGCGCGAGGTGCCGCCCTGCGCGGTGTGCTCCCCCTCGGCGGTGTCCGGCCCGGCGATGTAGATGCTCCCGCCAGTAGTGAGGATGCGGAAGCCCTCCACCGGGATCTCATCGACGGACAGCCCCGCCGCCCGGGCCGAGGCGTTATCGCCCAGGCAGATCATGGGCTCGGCGGGCTCGGTGACGATGGGCAGCGTGGCGCCCGTGGCCCTCTCGGCGTAGCGCTGCAGGTCCGTCGCGCCATCCACGACCGAGGCCGGCGCGTCCGGTGCGTGGTAGATCACGAACTCGCTGGCGCCGTCCTCGACGAGCGCGATCTCCTGGCACCATGCGGTCACGGCGCTCACTGCGATCACTGAGACGATCAGCAGATGCCGGGTCATGGTCTGGCGACCTCCTCGGGTGATGGATGTCGAACTTCCCTTCGTGGCTGGCTCACGTCAAACCTGCCAGATGCGCGGGCAAGGCGGGCCGGACTGCAGTGCAGCCCCTCCATGCGACCCAGCCTTTGTTCACAAGTTGCGAGAGGGTCGTTTGCCGTGGGAGGGGCCGCCTGAGGGCGACTGCCCAGCAGAACGGCCGGGCCGGCTTCGGCTCCAGCAAACGACCTGGAGCCTCAGGCGGCCTCTATGAAACGGAGTGTCAAGGCCGGGCGCGTCCGCCGTGGGGTCCTTCCAGTTGTTTGGCCTGACGGCTTCGCTGTGACAGGAGTGCCTCTCAGGCCTCTATCGGTGCATAAAGCGCACAAG
>JAYENL010000115.1:25113-38858 GCA_034722055.1 Armatimonadota bacterium | reverse complement strand
CAGCGCAGGCGCCCCCGCCTGCGCGCCGTTTAGGCCTTGGGTAGAGCTACGTGCCGGGCCGGGGTGGAACCTTCGGCCCGTTCACGACGCTCACAGGGCTCGCCGGGCGCTGCGCGCCTGGCGGCCCCTCCATCAGGCACGCCCCTCATCTCCAACGCAACCAAGCGCCGAGTGTGCTCGTCGTCAACATACGCGGAATTGCGCAAGTCACCACTGGCCTCTCTCCCGTGGCGCAGGCTCCCGGCCTGCGACCCTAACTCCGTGGCGCAGGCTTCCAGCCTGCGATGGAGGGCGTGGCCGGCTGGGAGCCGGTCTCACGGGGTGCTGTCGGGCAAGGATGCCCGACCTACGCGGGCGTCGGACAAGGATGCCCGACCTACGCGAGTTGTGAAGCGGGCCCTACGCGACGTTGTGAAACGGGCTATGGCCGGCGCGTCACAGTTGCATCCGTGAGATCTCCTTGTAGGCCTCCACGGCACGCTGGGTCACCTGGGCGGTGAGCCGCAGCGTGAGGTCGGCCTTCTCGAGGGCGATGACCGCCTCGTGGAGGTCCTCGGCCCTGCCGGTGGCCACTCGCTCGACGGCCAGGTCCGCCGCCTGCTGGCTCTCGTTCACGCGATGGAGCGCCTCTCGCAGCAGCGTGGCGAAGCCTCCGCCGACCGCGTCGGTCTCGACCGGCCGGGCGGGTTGGGCCAGCGGACGGGGGCCGGACAGAGGCATGGCCGCGTCGCCGTGGGGCTGGCGGATGGGAAGCGGCACGGAGCCGGTGTCGATGCGCATGGGCGGAACCTCCTACGCCAGGATGCTGAGGGCCTGGCGGATGATCTCGCGCCCGGACTTGAAGGCCGCGGCGTTGGCCTCGTAGGCTCGCGCGGCGAGGACCATGTCCGCCATCTCCGTCGGCAGGTCCACGTTGGGCATGAGCACGTAGCCGTCGGGGTCGGCGTCCGGGTGGCTGGGGTTGTGGAGCCGCGGCAGCGGCGAGAGGTCGGGCTCGAGGTCCGCCACGCGCACGCCTGCCAGGCTCTCCCCGCCGGGCGCGCGGCCCACCTGGAAGGTGCGCAGAACCACCTGTCGCCGGCGATACGGCTCACCGTCGCCGGCCCGCGTGGTCTCCACGTTGGCGATGTTCTCGGCGATCACGTCCATGCGAGTGCGCTCGGCCTGCAGCGCCGATCCGCTCAGTCGCAGCGCGCCGAATACTCCCATGGTCAGCCCTGCCTCCCGTCGCCGATGGCGACTCCGATCATCTCCAGCTTGCGGTCGAGCATGCGGCTGAGGACCTCGTAGCGGGTGGTGGCCTCCGCCAGCCCCACCATCTCGGCCTCCAGGTTGACGTTGTTGCCGTCGGGGCCGGGCGGCTCGGGGGCCGGGGTCACGTCCGGCCGAACGCCCTGGAGGGCGCCCTCCGAGCGCCCCCGGCGCTCCGCGTCCAGCGCCGCCTGCAGGCGGTCCTGGAAGCTGGCTCGATGTGCCACGTAGCCGGGCGTCTCAACGTTGGCGAGGTTGTTGGCGGCCAGGCGCTGCTGCGCGGCGGTGCAGCTCAGTGCCGCGTGCAGCAGCCTGGTGGTGAGGTCCAGGGATACTCCGTCAGCCATGCTTCCCCTCCAGGCGGGTCGTGTCCGCCTCCACCGCGCATCTGCAATTGCCGTGCCAGCGTGGATCACGCGGCGCGGTACATCCGCCGGCGCTGCCCCGAGGAGGGGATCCCCAGGGCCCGCCGGTACTTGTTGACCGTCCGGCGAGCGATGTCGAAGCCCCGCTCCGCCATCAGCTCCTGGAGCTCCTCATCAGTCCAGGGGGAGCTGGCGGGCTCGCCGGCCACGAGGCTGCGCAGCACGGTCTTGGCGGGGAGGGCGTCGTCGAAGAAGACGCTGAAGGCCACGCTGTCGCCGGAGGGCAGCATGACCAGCTTGTCCATGGTGGCCCGCGAGACGGTGGACTCGTGCAAGCCGGTGACCTGGGCGATGCGTTTGTGCGTCAGCGGCCGGTGCGCCAGCGGGCCCTCAAGGATGAACTCGCGCTGGTGATCGACGATGGCGCGGGTGATCGCGTAAAGACTCCGCTCCCGCTGCTGCAGCGACCAGATGAGCTGCCTGGCGGCGCGGACGTGTGCGCGGGCCGCACTGGTGGCCTCGTCATCGGCCCGCAGGCTCAGCGCCCGCATGCGGTCGTCGAGCCGCCGGTAGGCCTCCGCCACGCGCACGTGTATGCGCCGGGATGTGGCCAGCTCCACCTCGATGCGATCTCCCGCCGACACCAGCAGCACGTCGGGGTGCGTGGCGTGGCGGTTGTTGGGCAGCAGGTGATGCCAGCGGGGCCGGAACTGCTCGCCGGGGTACGGCGTGAGCCGCGTGCGTATCAGCTCCAGCGCCTCCCGGAACTGTGCTTGCGTGAGCCCCAGCGACCGGCGCAGGCTGGCCCCGCCATCGCCGTCGAGCACCTGCTCGCAGTGCTCGACAACGGCCCGCACGTGGTCCGGCACGTGGGAGAGGGCGTCGAGCTGCAGTAGCAGACACTCCTGCAGGTCGCGCGCTCCCACGCCGGGCGGCGCCACCGATTGCAGCGCGCCCAGCGCCTCCTCCACCTCCGCAGGCTCGGCATCAAGCTCGAAGGCCGCGTCGAGGAGAGTGGTGGTCAGGTAGCCGCCATCGTCGATGTTCTCGATGAGATACAGCGCGATCTCCCGGAGCCGGCCGTCGGCCGCCCAGCCGATGCGCCGGTGCAGCTCCTCGCGGAGGGTGCGATCGGCCGGGGCCCGGGCCGTGGGGTCGGCCGGGCGGTTTCCGCAGCCGTGGGGAGGCACGTACTGGCCGGTCGAGAACGTGGGGATCTCGCAGGGCGGATCGTACTCCAGCTCCACGGCGGGGTTCTCCTCCGCCTCCTCGCGCACGCGCGCGAGAAGGTCCAGATAGGGCAGCTCCAGCAGCTCGCTTCGCATGATGAGCTGGCAGTTGACGCTGGGGACCTGATCGACCGCCGCCACCACCTCACTGCGGAGTTGCAGCACTTGCGGGACTTCCTTTCGCGGATGCAGGGGTTGACGTTCGTCAGTACCTCGGCATCCGCGCGCGGAACTTGAGTCCCCGGTGCGGGATGTGAGGCGCCGGTCAGGGGAGGGCGATGTGAGGGCCCGTCAGGCGGTGTCGGGGTTCGGTCCCTGGGATTGCCCGTTGCGCTGGTCGGCGGGGTCGGCCAGCACGACGATCTCGGGCCAGCGCTCGGCGAGCCCCGCGGCGGCGTCGCGGAGGGTCGCGGCCGTGCGGACCTGGTACCCCAGGCCCTCCAGGTGCTCGATCAGTGCACGGCGGACGACCGGATCGGCGGCCACGACCAGCACACGCCCGGCACCGCATTGCACCGCCTCGGCAAGCTGCTCGAGCGGCCTGCGCGGAGTCACTTCGATCCCCCCGGGACAGGCCCCACGAGGCGAGCGGCCAGGCGACCGCCGAGAATGCCGGTCTGGGCGTAGAACTTGGGCTGGCCGCGGATCGCCACCGTCATGGGCTCATCCACGGGCTTGCCCAGAGGGATGACATCACCCTCCGTGAGCTGCACGATCTCGCTGAGCGGGATCTTCGTCTCGTGCATGATGACGGAGACGGGCACCACGATGCGATGGCCGGCGGAGCGCAGTCGCTGACCGTCCACCTCCCGCTGCTCCTCCGCCGGCTCCCGCTCCCCGAGCAGGCGCTGGGCGGCGCCCACCGGCAGACAGATGTTCATGGTGCCGGCGGTGGCGGCGATCTCCGCGTCGAGCCTGATGCGCACCGTCTCACCCTCGCCGACCTTGCCCTGAAGCTGGGCGGTGGCGGTGAGCATCTCGGTGACCCGGGGTCGGCGGCGGGCCAGCAGATCCCAGGTGGTGGCCCAGATGTCCAGCATCTCCTGCGTGAATCGCCGCAGCAGGGCCGCCTCCAGGGCAGTGGCCGGCCGATCGATGCGCTCGGCGTCCCCCCCGAGCATCCTGGCGACGATCGGCCCGATGAGCTCCCCGTCGATCTGCCACAGCATCGGCGGGAGGGCGGGGGCAAACTGCACCAGGCCCACCACGTGGTTCTGTCCCATCTCGGCCAGGAACTGCTCAAGGCTCTGGCCCTCGGTTCCGGCCACCTCAAACCGCGAGGGGGCGTCGAGGTAGGCGGTGATGATGCGGTTGAGCACCGCGGCCAGCCGCTCGCAGTTGATGCGAAGCTGTGACAGCGCCTCCCGGGACAGCTCGCTGCCGGTGCGGAAGTCATAGGCCCGCGGCGCGGCATGGCGACCGTCCCGACCGTCGTCCGGCTCCATCGTCCGTGCTGCCTGTACCATCCGCTCACCCGTGACTGGCTACTCGATGTACTGCGCCTCGTCGGTGGTCAGCGTGATCTCGCCGGCCTGCTCCAGCTCCAGCGCCAGATGCACGAAGGCCTTCTGGGCCGCTTCCACCTCGCGGACCAGCACCGGGCCGAGGAACTCGATCTCCTGCGTCAGGATCTCGCGCCCGCGCTCGGAGAGGTTGGCGAAGATGCGCTCCCTGACGGACTCGTCCACGCCCTTGAGAGCGCGAGCGATGGTCTTGTGCTCGAGGCCCCGCAGCAGCACCTGCAGGTCCGCATCGGCGAGCTGCACCACGTTCTCGAAGGTGAACAGCCGGTCCTCGACCTCGTCGGCAAGCTGGGCGTCACGCTCCCGCAGCTCCGTGAGCAGGCGCTTGCTGGCGCTGCGGTCCATGTCCTCCAGGAGGCGAACCACGAACTCCAGGCCGCGGTCGCCGCGTCCCGCCTCCTCGGCGCGATAGGCCTGCCGGCCCAGCACCTCGCCGATGGCCTCGATAGCGCCGGGGGCCAGCCGCTCCATCTTCGCCACCCGCAGCGCCAGGTCGGAGCGGATCTCCGCCGGCCACTGGTTGAGCACCTGGGCCGCCTTCTCGGGGGTGAGCTGGCTGATGACCACCGCCACGGTCTGAGGCATCTCCTCCGAGAGCATGCGGCGGATGGAGGCCGGCTCGGCGCTGTTGAGCCCCCGCAGGCGCCGCACCGCCGCCCTGCGCCGCTCATCCTCGTCCGAGAGGCTCTGCTGGCCCAGGACCTCGGCCATGAGGCGCTCGGCGTGCTCGGCGGGGCGGAGTCCCCCGGGGCGGGCAAGGTAATCGTGGAAGTCCTCCAGGGCCTGGCGCTGCTCGTCGGGGTCCACGGCGCCGAGATCCGCCATGTACCTGATGAGCTGCTCGGCCTCCACGTCCGGCATGTGCCGGCAGATGTCGATGGCTGCATCGACGTCGAGGCTGGCCAGCACGATTGCGGCCTTGCGCAGATCTGCCTGCTGGAGCACAGTCGGGTCCCTCCGAAGGGCGGTCTCAACCCACTGCCGTGGGCGCCGCCGCGCACAGTCCTCCCCGCGAGCAGTGATGCAATCGCTGTGCCATGACAGGGGAGTCCGGGAGGCGGCGGACGGCGACTGCCGCCGGGCGGGGCCCTGAACCCTCCCCGCCATCAGCGGCATCGGCACGAGCAGGGGGATGCTTGAGGTGGGTACACGGATGGAGCCCCGATGACCGGGGCTTCATCAGGGCCCGTGTGGGAATCGCTCAGAAGCTTATCTGTGTGCGGAACTGCAGCAGGTTGCTGTCATCGTCGGTCTGTCCATTCACCGGCTCCTGGTGGCCCCAGGTGAGGCTGCACTCCACGTCCTCGGCCAGCTCGTGGCGCAGCCGAAGCCCGTAAAGCCTGTTGTAGTAGAGGCCCTCCAGAGGTGAGGCCTGCCACCAGTTGCTGTTGGCCGAGACCGCGTAGTAGAAGAAGTCGAGGGGATAGCGGCTGTCGATGGCGCGCAGCGTGCCGTGGCCGCCCACCACCTCAAGGTTGGGGATGGTGAGGGGCCGCCGCAGCCAGCGCTCGTAGGGGAAGGTGCGCCCGGTGTGCTCCGGATCGCACAGCAGCTCGTAGTAGGGGTGCAGCGACGAGTAGATGATGTCGTACTCCGCCTCTACGTCGCTGATGACTCCGGTAAGCAGCAGATCGTCGCTGTCGAACAGCTCGGCGATGAGTATGTAGGCCTCGGGATTGGTGGTGTTGTTGCGCCGGTAGATGGCCCCGTTGGAGTGCCCCTTCTGGTAGGCGTACTCGAAGTACAGATCGCGGTCGCCGGACCAGTTCCACCAGATATCGAAGCCCAGGGCCTCCTCATCGAAGTGGCGGCCATCGGCGGTATCCGTGGAGTAGCCGTTGATCAGCCACGGGAAGCCGACTGACCAGCGGGGCTGAACGTACTCCAGGTAGAGCGACCCGTAGCCATCATTGTTCGTGGACCACGGCTCTGACAGGAAGCCCGTGTTGGCGCCGCCGAAGAAGCCCTGGAAGTTGAGGTCATCGAGCAGGAAGCGATCGATCTTGCAGTGGACCCCCTGCTGGGAGAGCCGCTCGTTGTTGACGACCAGCCCCAGACCGTAGGCCTGGAACTGGCGCCCCACGGTCCACGTGGCGTCCGTAAGCCATGAGGTCGGGAAGCGCACCCAGGCCTCGTCGAGGTAGATGTCATTGCCCAGGTACCCCAGCTCGGGATGGGGGCGGTCGCCGGGCGGGGCATAGGGCCGCTCGGCCTCGCCGATCTCCACGCCCAGGGCAGCCAGGGGCTGGCGATTGTCCGCCATCTGCAGCGCGATGCGGCCGTAGAGGTCCTCACGCTCGCTCAGGTAGCCCTCCAGGCCCAGGTTGACAGTGAGAGCGTCGAACTCGTGGTCGAGGTCCATGTCCCCGCAGACCGTCCCAATGCGATAGTCGATGAGGCCGATGGGGACGGGGAAGCGCGGCCGGCTCTCAATGATGCGCAGCCGCTCGTCGAGGTTGAGGACGTCCCCCTGAAGCTGACCGGCCCCCTCCGCGACCAGCTCCAGCTCCTTGCGGAACTCCCGCACCAGGTCCTCGACGATCTCCGCCACCTCCTCGTCGGGAGGCGGGGGGCCTGGCTGCCCTTCCGGCCCCGGCGGGCCCTGGGGGCCCTGTGGGCCGGTCGCGCCGGGCTCGCCCTGAGGCCCGGGAGGTCCCTGAGGGCCGCGGGCGCCGGGCGCCCCCTGCTCACCGGGGACGGCGGGCCGCTCCATCTCACGCAGCACCTGCAGCAGCCGCGAGATGGCCATGGCGAACTCGTAGCGGGTCAGCGGCCGGTCTCCGTGGAAGCCCGACTTGGGGTAGCCGATGACGATGCCCCGGTCCATCAGCATCTGGACGGCGTCATACGCCCAGTGATTGAAGGGCACCAGCCCGAGGGCTCGCTCTGCGTCCTCGGTGGGCACCTCCTCCTCGCCGGGGGGTACCGGGCCGGGAGTGGTGGGGGGCTTTGCGACCTGCAGGTCGCGGGCGGCGGTGTGTGCGGCAGCCGGAGCCGCGGGGGTCTCCGATGCGTCCGGGGCTCCCGCCTGAGCTAACGCTGACCCCGCCACCAGGCACCCAATCGCGATCACTGCGGTAGCGCGCGCTGCAATCCGCACGGCTTACACCCATTCTCGTCATCGGATAGGGGTTCAGATGCAGCGCAAGATGTTATCCCGATGCGCTCGAGAAGTCAACCGCGCCGCTAACCTGCCGCGCCACATCTCCCGGCAGCATCCCGATTCATGTGCCTGTCCTCTGTACTGACGCCGCCGATGCCCGCGGAGGGGCCGCCTGAGGAGCGCATGCCCTTTATGCGCGACGAAGCCGGCCCGCGGCCCCACGAGACAGCGTCGCGAGGCGCTGCTTCGAACGGCGAACGGCCGGGCCGGCTTCGGCTCCAGCAAACCACGCTGGAGCCTCAGGCGGCCCCTCCCCTACTACCACCGGCATTCCGACAGTCCGCTCCGCGGCCCTCGCACTGGGCACACGAATCTGTATGCTGCCACGTCTCGCTGCCGGGCCAGCGGAGATGGTGGAACACACCGCCTCGTCGCGCGCCTCCAGGGAGAAGGAATCGGCCTCCTGGGCGGGGAAGGACCGCAACACCACGATCGTCGGGGAGGTCCCATCATGCCCGTGCGCTGGGCCGTTGTCGGGTGCGGCGACATCGCCAACAAGTCCGTCGCCCCGGCCATCAACGAGCAGGCCGACTCCGAGCTGGTCGCATTCTTCTCCAACACCCCCGAGCGGGCGGAGCAGATGCGCGACGACCACGGCGCCGCCCGCGCCACCTCGGACCTGTCGGCGCTGTTGGAGGCCGGCGACATCGATGCCGTCTACGTGGCCTCGCCGGTGCATCGCCATGCCCCGGAGAGCATCGCGGCGCTGCAGGCCGGCAAGCACGTGATCTGCGAGAAGCCCATGGCGCTGAACGTGGCCGACTGCGAGAAGATGATCGCGACGGCGCAGCAGGCCGGGGTGCTGCTGACCTGCGCCTACTACCGCCGCTTCTTCCCCAAGTCACGCGAGATCCGGCGGCTCATCGACGAGGGCGCGGTGGGCACCCCCATCGCCTGCGAGATCACCATCTGCTCTCGCCCGCATATCGGCCCGGAGAACCGCAAGTACTGGCGCCTGCTGCCCGAGAAGGGCGGAGGCGGGGCGCTGATGGACGTGGGGAGTCACCGCCTCGACCTGGCCTGCTACTTCCTCGGCGACCCCGTGGAGGTCTGTGGCTTCGCCGACCGGTTGGACCGCGATGACATGCAGGTGCCCGACGCCGAGAGCCTCCTCTGCCGCATGGAGAGCGGCGCGCAGGTGCACTGCACCGCCTCGTGGGCTATCTCCGAGCGGGCCGACGACCTGATCATCCGCGGCACCGAGGGGACCATCGAGGCGCGTCCCTATGACCGGGCGCCGCTGCTGGTTCACCGCGGCGGCGAGACCGAGAGCCTGGAGCTGGCCGCCGCCGACAACTGGCACTTTCCACTCATCGACGACTTCGCGCGCGCCGTCGTGGAGGGACGCCAGCCGGAGTTCACCGGCCGCGACGGCATGCAGGCCTCGCGCATCATGGAGGGCTGCTACCGCTCCAGCGAGACCGGCGGGACCGTGCGAGTCTGACTCCCGTTACAGTGACTAATGCAGGCGCCCTCGCCTGCATGGCGTTTGTCGGGGCCCTGACCGCGAGCACCACGGAATCGACTTCCGCCCTGGCATCCATGGCGTGATCGGGCCGAAAGGAGGGCGGTGATGAAGCGCAGATTCGTGATGGTCCTGATTGTGATCGGCGCTATCCTGCTGGGCGCGGCGATCTACGGGGGCTGGCGGGTGCATCGGTCGCTGGCGGAGATCAAGCGCCTCAACGCCATCGCCGATGCCCTGCCGTCGCCCGAGGAGCTGCGCGGGCCCGAGATCCCGCCCGAGCAGAACGCGGCCGAGGTCTACCGGCAGGCCTGGCAGGCTCTGCAGCTCAGTGAGGCCGACGAGACCGCCACCTCCAAGTCCAGCAGCCCCGGGACGCTTGCCCCTGTCATCGACAAGAACCGCCAGGCGCTGCGGCTCGTGGCGCAGGCCGCCGCGATGGACAAGTGCCGGTTCGAGCCCACCAGCTTCACCGCCGGCATGCCGGACTGGGAGCATCTCAAGCATATGCGGCGTCTGACCAGACTGGTGCTGGCCGCCGCCCGGCTGGAGACCGTTCGAGGCAATGCCGAGGCCGCCTTGGCGCACGTCCGTGAGGCCGTACGCATCGCGGATCACCTCTTCCAGTCCTCGGAGAGCCTGATCTGCTACCTCTCCGCGGTCGCGGTCACGAGCATGTCGGGCAACGCGCTTGAGGAGGTTCTCTGCGACGCGGACGTGAGCGCGGAGCGGTCTGCGGCTCTGCGGGAGGCGCTGCGGGAGCTGGAGCCGGTGGACACCTACGTCCGGTCCCTGCGCTTCGAGGAGCTGTTGGGCCTGCGGCAGCTCGAGGCCATGGGACGGGCCGGAGGCCGAGGCGGGCGTGGCAACTCGGTGATGCGGCTGTTCGTGGGGACGAACCGAGCGCGCTACGTGGAGATGATGAACGATCTCATCGAGAATGCGGACCGGCCGTATCGCGAGACCGCGGATGAGCCTGCGTCCCCTGAGAGCGTTCACAATCCGTTCGTGGCGCTCGCGGAGATCCTCGGCCCGGTGTTCGCCCGCGCCAACAAGAAGCGCGACCATGCCGTGGCTGACATCGAGCTCTCGGCGATGGCGCTGGACCTGAAGGCGCACAAGCACGCGCACGGGGTCTATCCCGAGGGCCTGGAGGCGCTGCCGCGCGGGGGCGATTCCGACTACGCCGTCGATCCCTTCAGCGGCGAGCGGCTGCGCTACCGCCGCGACGGCGACGGCTTCGTGCTCTGGAGCCTGGGGCCGGACCTCGACGATGACGGCGGGGTCTCGCGCCACCAGGTCAGCCGCGCGCAGCGGGGGGATGAGGACTACGACCTCGTATTCACCTGCACGCGGTGAGGTGCTACGGCTATGGCCATCGCGGTGAGCATCGCGCTGGTGCTGCCTCAGGGAAGGACTCGAGCCTTCCGCCGCCGAATCGCGGACCACTGAAAGCGATACGGAGGAGGGTTCGCATGCAGCTTCGGCAGATCGGGACATCGGACCTGGAGGCCACGCCGATCGTGTTCGGCGCCTGGGCCATCGGCGGCTGGCTGTGGGGCGGGACCGATGACGAGAAGGCCGTAGAGGGGATCAACGCCGCCATTGACGCCGGGATCAACGCCATCGACACTGCGCCGGTCTACGGCTTCGGCCACTCCGAGCGCGTGGTCGGGGAGGGCATCCGCGGGCGCCGCGACGAGGTGCTGGTCTTCACCAAGTGCGGTCTGCGCTGGAATCACGATGAAGGCCAGCATCACTTCGACAGCGAGAAGCCGGATGGGGAGCCGGTCGAGATCTACCGCGACCTCACCCGCGACAGCATCCTGTGGGAGTGCGAGCAGAGCCTGGAGCGGCTCGGCGTGGACCACATCGACCTCTACCAGTGCCACTGGCCCGACCAGACCACGCCGCTGGAGGAGACCATGGGGGCGCTGGTGGAGCTGCTGGATCAGGGGATGATCCGCGCCATCGGCGTGAGCAACTTCACCTCCGAGATGATCGAGGAGTGTCTGGCCTACGGCCCGGTGCACTCGTCCCAGCCCAAGTTCAGCCTGCTCTCGCGCCAGAGCTACGACGACGTCATCGCCTGGTGCGCTGACCACGACATCGCCAGCGTGGTCTACAGCCCGCTGGAGCAGGGGCTGCTGACTGGCAAGGTCACCCCGGATCGGGAGTTCCGGGAGGGCGACCAGCGCCGCGACAAGCCGTGGTTCACCGAGGAGAACATCACGCGCGTGAACGCCGTCATCGATGATGTGATGCGGCCCATCGCCGAGCGTCACGAGGCGACCGTGGCGCAGATCACCCTGGCCTGGACCATCGCGGCGCCGGGCATAACCTGCGCGCTGGCCGGCTCCCGCGACGCCACGCAGGCCACCGAGAACGCAGGAGCCATGTCCATCGACCTCTCCGACCACGAGTACGAGCAGATCAGGGACGCATTCTGGGCGCTGGAGGGCCCGTGAGCGACAACCGGGACGTGCGCCGCGGCAGCATGCGGATTCATGTCCCTGTCCTCTGCACTGACGCCGCCGATGCCCGCGACCCCACGAGACAGCGTCGCGAGGCGCGAACGGCCGGGCCGGCTTCGGCTCCAGCAAACCACGCTGGAGCCTCAGGCGGCCCCTCCCCTACTACCGGCATTCCGACAGTCTGCTCCGCGGCCCTCGCGCTGGGCGCACGAATCTGGATGCTGCAGGCGCCGAGACGCGCTTGCCCGCGTCCGCAATGTGTGGTAACATGAAGGTCCAACGAAGGCGGAGAGGTGGCCGAGTGGCTGAAGGCAGTCGCCTGCTAAGCGATTAAGGGGGTTTCAAGCCTCCTTCGAGGGTTCGAATCCCTCCCTCTCCGCCAGACGGCGGGCAACGGCAGAGAACATCAGGCAACGGCAGAGAACATCAGATAACGGCAGATAACGTCAGATCACGGCAGACAACGACACTCACGACATTGGGGGGCGTAGGCTCGTCGCTTGTAGCTTGTAGCTGTCGTTCCCATACGCGCCCGTAGCTCAGTGGAGAGAGCACTGGCCTCCGGAGCCAGGGGTCGCGCGTTCGAATCGCGCCGGGCGTACCATTTCGATCCGCACCGCCGCATCGCCGGCGGTTTGACATGCCGCGAAGGCGCCGTCAAGGGATCGCTTGGCGCCGGGTGAGCGAAACGCGCGCCGGTAGCTCAGGGGATAGAGCGCCGCCCTGCGGAGGCGGAGGTCCCGCGTTCAAATCGCGGCCGGCGTGCCAGCGTATTCCGGCAACGGCTCCGCCCGGTCACGCGGAGCCGTTGCTGCCACACAGATGCGTCGGGCGGCGACGACCCGATGCCAGGCGCCCCCGTAGCTCAGGTGGATAGAGCAGCAACCTCCTAAGTTGAAGGTCGCCCGTTCGACTCGGGCCGGGGGCGCCAGATCCTTCAACAGGAGGGTCGCACCATACTATCGCCGCGTGAGGTCATCGGAGGTGACCGACGTGTGCAAGGCCCGTAACGGGTTCACGTTGATTGAGCTGCTGGTGGTTATCGCGATCATCGCGATCCTTGCAGCCATCCTCTTCCCGGTCTTTGCCCGGGCGCGGGAGAAGGCCCGTCAGGCTTCCTGCCAGTCGAATCTCAAGCAGCTTGGCATCGCGCTGAACATGTACGCACAGGACTACGACGAACGGCTTCCCTGGCACTGCCGAACTACACCGGTAAGTGATCCGAATCGGAACTACACCGGCTGGAACACGCAGATCTTCCCGTACGTCAAGAACGAGCAGCTCTACGTCTGCCCGAGCGACGACTGGCACAACAAGACCGCATTGTGCGGCGGCTACGGGTACAACCTCAGCCGCCTCGACCTCGGTAGCGGTCTGACGCAGGTCGGGTGCGACTACGCCAACCTGGCTAAGCTCATGTATCCGGCCGAGACCATCGCCATCTGCGACTCTGATGGCACCAAGTGGGTAGGCCACTGGGACGGCGCAAACGTGCAGCAACTCGACTTCCAGAAGCACAATGAGGGCACCAACTGCTGCTTCGTGGATGGCCACGTCAAGTGGATGAAGACAGCCCAGCTTGACCGCCTCGGCGGCCTGTGGGACCGACGCGTGGGCGGCTGGTGATCGACCGCGGACAGTTGATCGCGAACCGGCGGTGAGGTGGCAGAGCCTGGCTGATTGCGCTCGCCTCGAAAGCGAGTAGGCCCTTGCGGGTCTCGTGGGTTCGAATCCCACCCTCACCGCCAGGACGGCAGAGCACGGCAGATAACATCAGATAACGGCAGATAACATCAGATAACGGCAGGTAACATCAGAGAACGGCAGAGAACGGCAGATAACGGCAGATAACGGCAGATAACGACGGACGACGCTCGGACACTGCAGCTTGCGAGGGCACAGTATCAGGCGGAGAGGTGACCGAGTGGCCGAAGGTGCTCGCCTGGAGAGCGGGTAGACCCTTGCGGGTCTCGTGGGTTCGAATCCCACCCTCTCCGCCAGGACGGCAGAGCACGGCAGATAACACCAGAGAACGGCAGAGAACGGCAGATAACATCAGATAACGGCAGATAACGGCAGATAACGGCAGGCAACGGCAGATAACGGCAGGGAACATCAGCAACGGCAGATAACGGCAGTAACGGCAGATAACATCAGATAACGGCGGGAACGGTCCTGAGCTTGCTGCTGCCTCTATGACACAAGCGCAGAGAACGGCAGATGGCGGCATACGGCAGCACAGACGCAACGACTGCTGTTCGGGCAGGGCGGACGA
>JAYENL010000115.1:0-25013 GCA_034722055.1 Armatimonadota bacterium | reverse complement strand
TAACATCAGATAACGGCGGGAACGGTCCTGAGCTTGCTGCTGCCTCTATGACACAAGCGCAGAGAACGGCAGATGGCGGCATACGGCAGCACAGACGCAACGACTGCTGTTCGGGCAGGGCGGACGATCTGCAGGATCCTGTCGCGAGGGGGACGAGAGACGATCCCGGCCTTCGAGAAGCTCGCGGCGTGGCGCAAGGCGCATGATCTGGCGCTATCAGTCTATGACCTGAGCGAGTGCCTGCCCACCGAGGAACGCTACGCGCTCCGAGACCAGATCCGTCGTGCTGCCGTGGCGATCCCTGCCAACGTCGCGGAGGGGCACGGCCGCGGCAATGGCGCCGAGTTCGCGTACTTCCTTCGCGTCGCGGTCGGCTCGCTCGCAGAGCTGCAATCGCTCTTGCTGCTGGCTCGCGACATTGGCTACATCAGTGCGGACGCGCTGCACGACTTCTGGCCGCAAGCGGCCGAGGCCGGCCGCGTCCTGGAGGCCCTGCTCGATCATGTCCGCGCTCAGGGCTGATGTGGCTGTAACGGCAGCCGCAAGCTGTGAATACGGCAGCTACAAGCCGCGAGCGGCAAGCTCACGACCGCCGCTTGCCATCACTGTCTTTCTCTGAGAGCGGTCGCCGCGAAGTGTAAGTCGCAAGCTGCAGGGACGGCAGGGACAAGCTACAAGCTACAAGCCGCGAGCGGCAAGCTTACGACCGCCGCTTGCCATCACTGTCTTTCTCTGAGAACGGTCGCCGCGAAGTGTAAGTCGCAAGCTGCAAAGACGGCAGGGACAAGCTACAAGCTGCAAGCGAACAACCGTCCCTATCGTCTGGGCAGTCTGTGTCGTGATCTGTTGTGTTGTTGTCTGATGTTCTCTGCCGTGCTCTGCTGTTATCTGATGTTATCTGTCGTTCTCTGCCGTGATCTGTCGTTCTCTGCCGTTTTACCGGTTGTGCTAGGCGGGGGACTGGCGGTACCCTGCACCCACAATCCGCCATAGTGGGGCCGAATTCCCGCCCGAGGCTTCATCGTTTGGCGTCTGACCCTCGCAAGCGGTGATGAAGGTCGGGTCCTGCGCAAGGGGACGGCTGCTGAACCCCGTCAGGCCCGGAAGGGAGCAGCGGTAGGCAGCATGTCGCCTGTGCCGCAGATAACCTGGCCGGAGCTGGCTACGAGGGTAACGGTCGGGCGGCGTTGTCGAAGGCAGGTGCACAACCGGTTTGCCACGAAACATCCCCATGAGGGTCGGGCTGCAAGGCGCAGCCGCCGACCCTCGTGGGTGAACTCTATGCGTCGCTCCGGCTGATCGCCGGAGCGCCTGACGGTGTGTCACGCATGGGCAGCCGTCGTCGGCAGGCCCGTGCCCTGCTGCAATCCAGCCCGGAACGGAAGGGCCTTCATGGCGTACCAGACCTTCGCGCTCAAGTACAGGCCGCAGACGTTCGACGACATCGTCGGACAGGACCACGTCGCCATCACCCTCAAGAACGCCGTCGCCGAGGGGCGCGTGGCCCACGGCTACCTCTTCGCCGGCCCCCGCGGCACGGGCAAGACGTCCACGGCCCGGGTGCTGGCGAAGGCCCTCTGCTGTGAGCAGGGCCCCACGCCCACGCCCTGCTGCGAATGCGCCATCTGTGAGGCCATCGGCTCCGGCCGAGCCATGGACGTTATCGAGATCGACGCGGCCAGCCATCGGGGCATCGACGACATCCGCGAGCTGCGCGACAAGATCGCCTACGCTCCGACGCAAGCACGCTATAAGTTCTACATCCTCGATGAGGCGCATCAGCTCACCGACGCGGCCTCCAACGCGCTGCTCAAGACCCTCGAGGAGCCGCCCGAGCACGCCTACTTCGTGCTCTGCACCACCGAGCCGCACAACATCCTGCCCACCATCCGCTCGCGCTGTCAGAGCTTCGAGTTCCGGCCTATCCCCACGGCCCAGATCGTTGAGGCCCTGCGGGAGATCGCCGACAGCGAGGGCGTTGAGGTGAATGAGGCCGCGCTGGGGGCGATCGCCCGCGCTGCGGGCGGGGCCATGCGCGACGCTGAGAGCATCCTGGATCAGGTTATCGCCTACGGCCGGGGGGAGGTCAGCGTGGAGCTGGTGAACTCCATGCTGGGCGTGACGGACGCGGAGCTGCTGGCGTCGCTGGGCGAGGCCGTGGCCGCGGGAGACGTGGAGGGCGTCTTCACAGCCGTGGACGACGTGGTCGCCTCCGGCAAGGACATCAGCCAGCTCATGGAGGACCTGGGGGTGTACTTCCGCGACCTGCTGCGGCTGTCGCTTGGGGTGACGCCGCCGGCGTGGATGCAGACCCCGACAGCCGGGCAGGATCGGATGCAGGCGCAGGCTGAGAGCATGGGCCCCCGCCGCCTGAGCGAGATCGTGGAGACGCTGGCTGAGGCCTCGCGGCGCCTGCGCGAGACCAGCCAGCAGTCACTGCTGCTAGAGGTAACGCTGGCGCACCTGGCGGCGGTCGCTCCCGCAGAGGCGGCGCCGGAGCCGCCCGCAGCGGAAACGCCCGCGACCGCCCAGGCCGGCGCTCAGCCGCCAGCAGAGGAGCCGCCGCCGGAGGCGGAGCGGCCCGAGACCGCTACCGCTGCGGAGGCTGCCCGGGAGGAGCCTGCCCCCGAGGAAGAGACTGCGCTGGGGCCCGCGGAGCCGCCGGAGCCGGTGGAGCTGCCTGAGGGCGAGACGCCCCTGGAGGCGATCCGGGAGCACTGGCACCGGGTGGGCCGGCAGCTCCGGGCCGACGAGCACACGGCCGCGCTGGCCCTGATCGCCGAGGCCAGCCCCATGGAGGTGGAGGGCGACACCATCACGCTGACCTTCCCGGACGAGCGTGCCTGGGAGTGTGGGCAGGCGGGGCGGTCGCACCGGCGGCCGATCGAGGCGGCCGTGGAGGCCGTCTTCGGGCGGGAGTTGCGCATCAGGTGCATCTGCCCCGGCGCGCCGGAGGACGCCGCCGCTGCCGCCGAGCAGCAGGAGCGAATGGTTGAGGCGCTGAAGCTCAACTTCGACGGAGAGCTCGACACGCCAGAAGGGTGATGCGCCGCCGCGAGGTGGGGAGGCCCGCTTCGTGGAAGAGTCCCCGGGCTGACGCCGGGGCGAGGGAGACCTGACCGCAATGTTGAACCCGTTCCAGAAGATGATCGAGAGCCAGCTTGAGGGCGTGCAGCAGCAGATGGCGCAGGCCGCCGACGAGCTGCGCGTCACGGAGGTCGTGGGCAGCGCCGGGGGTGGGGCGGTGAAGGTCACCGTCAGCGGCCTGGGTGAGGTCATCGACGTGGCGATCGACCCCCAGGTGATCGCCGAGGGCGACTGCGAGCTCATCCAGGATCTGGTCTGCGCCGGCGTGCGGGAGGCCCTGCGCAAGGCCTCCGAGCTCAAGCGTAGCAGGCTCATGGACGCCCTGCCGCTGGGGGGCATGGGCATGGACCTGGCTGAGATCCTCTGATTGTCCACACGCGAGAGTCATCGCGGCCGGCAGCGGCCGCGGCCTCCGGGGGACGAAGCCACAAGGAAGCTTTGAATGCTGAGCTATGCCGAGCCAATCCGGGAGCTGATAGAGCAGCTTGAGACGCTCCCCGGCATCGGTCCCAAGAGCGCCCAGCGGCTGGCCTTTCATCTGCTGGCCGCGGGGCCCGAGCGCGCCGGGCGGCTGGCGCAGGCGGTGGCGGACCTGCACCGGCGCATCCGCCGCTGCCAGGAGTGCGGGAACTGGTCGGTGCAGGCGCGCTGTCCGGTGTGCATGGATGAAGAGCGGGAGACCACCAGCATCTGCGTCGTAGCCGATGCCAAGGACCTTATGGCCGTGGAGCGGTCCGGCGAGTACGGGGGCCTCTACCACGTCCTGGACGGCGTGCTCTCTCCGGTGGAAGGCGTGGGTCCCGGTGAGCTGCGCATCTCCGAGCTGCTGGAGCGCGTGGAGCGGCTGGGAGCGAGGGAGGTCATCCTGGCGACGCCGCCCACGGTGGAGGGGGACGCCACTGCGGAGTTCCTCCGGGAGGTGCTCGGCGAGATGGAGGGGGTGCGTGTCACCCGGCTGGCCCTCGGGCTGCCGGTGGGCGCGGACCTGGACTACGCCGACCAGGTGACGGTGGCGCGGGCGCTGCGCGGCCGCACCGAGATGACTCAGTGATGCGCCCGGACGGCGCCGCGCCGGCGCCGCCGGGGACTACAGACCCCAACGCAATCAGCCACTGGCTGCAGTCGCGCGAAGATCGAGGAGGGTAGTTCATGGCACAGTTGACAGAGGTCCGCTTCCACGGCCGGGGCGGGCAGGGAGCGAAGACCGCCGGCTACATCCTGGCCGTGGCCGCCGCCGAGGAGGGCTGGAACATCAACGCCTTCCCGGAGTACGGCGCCGAGCGCCGGGGGGCGCCGATGCGCTCCTACGTGCGCATCTCCAACGAGCCCATCCGGCTGCGCTCCAGCGTCAAGAGCCCCGACATCGTGATCGTTCTCGATGACACGCTGCTGGGCACCGAGAACGTCACCGACGGGATGGAGGACGACGGGATCCTGATCGTGAACACCGACATGAGCCCCGACGAGGTGCGAGAGCAGATCGCCGACCCCCATGTGCAGGTCTACGTGGTGGACGCCACCCGGGTGGCGATGGACACCATCGGTCGCCCGATCCCCAACACCCCCATGCTGGGGGCCATGGCCAAGGCCGCCGGGACGCCGAGCGTACAGGCGCTCAAGCACGCCGTCGATGATCGCCTGGGCGGCAAGCTCTCGAAGGCCGCCATCGAGTCCAACTACGCCGCCCTCGACCGCGCCTACGAGGAGGTCCACACATGAGCCACTACCCGCCCGACGCCAAGTGGCACGAGATGGAGCGTGCCGGCATCATCCCTCAAGCGGGCAACGCCGAAGAGTACTCGGTGGGCGGCTGGCGCAACGAGCACCCCGTCCGGGACGACGAGTGCTGCATCGACTGCCTGTTCTGCTGGATCTACTGCCCGGACGAGGCAGTGACCGTGAAGGACGAGTCCGTCATCGGACAGCCATTCAGTGCCGATCACTGTAAGGGCTGCGGGATCTGCGCCGAGGTCTGCCCCAAGGACTGCATCGAGATGGTCCCCGGCGGGGAGTTCCAGCCCGGTGAGCCCGGCCAGCCGGAGGAGGAGTGACAATGGGAGATAACGCGACGCTCGAACAGAAGGCCCAGGTCAAGGGTAAGGTTGCGCTGGAGGGCAATGAGGCCGCCGCCGAGGCTATGCGCCAGATCAATCCCGACGTGGTGGCGGCATACCCCATCACCCCATCCACCGAGATCGTCCAGACCTTCGCGCAGTTTGTCGCCGACGGCGAGGTGGACACCAGCTTCGTGGCCGTGGAGTCCGAGCACTCCGCGATGAGCGCCTGCCTGGCGGCAGCGGTGGGCGGCGGTCGCGTGATGAACGCCACCTCGGCCAACGGCCTGGCGCTGATGTGGGAGATCCTCTACATAGTCTCCTCGCTCCGCCAGCCGGTCATCCTGACGGTCGTCAACCGCGCCCTGTCGGGCAACATCAACATCCACTGCGACCACTCCGACACCATGGGCGCCCGCGACGCCGGCTGGGTGCAGCTTTACGCCGAGGACGTGCAGGAGGCCTACGATAACCTCATCCAGGCCGTCTGCATCGGCGAGAACATGGACGTCCGCCTCCCGGTGATGAGCTGCATGGACGGCTTCCTGCTCTCCCACTCCTACGAGCTGCTTCGGGTTGAGGACGATGAGGCCGTCCGCGAGTGGGTCGGCCCCTACAAGCCGGACATGCCCATGCTGGACATCGACGACCCGCGCACCTACGGGCCGCTGGACCTGTACGACTTCTACTTCGAGCACAAGCGCAGTCAGATGGCGGCCTACCCCTACGCCAAGCAGGCCATCATCGATGAGGGCCGGCGCTTCGGGGAGGCCTTCGGCCGGGAGTATGGCCTCATCGAGGAGTTCATGACCGAGGATGCCGAGCTGATCGCCATCGCCCTCGGCTCCACCTGCGGCACGCTGCGCGACGTAGTTCAGCACCTGCGCGACGAGGGCGTGAAGGCCGGGATGCTCAAGATCCGAGCCTTCCGGCCCTTCCCCGCCGAGGAGGTCGTGGCGGCGCTCGACGGCGCCTCCGCCGTTGCGGTGCTCGATCGCGCCGCCTCCTTCGGGGCGCATGCCGGCCCGCTGTATCACGAGATCACGTCGGCTCTCTACAGCTACGGCAAGCACATTCCCACCAACAACTACATCTACGGTCTGGGCGGCCGCGAGATCCTGCCCGAGGACCTGCAGAGCGTCTTCGACGATCTGCAGCAGCTCGCCGAAGCAGGTCAGCCGGCCGAGCCCGTCAGCTTCCTGGGCCTGCGGGAGTAGGAGGAGAGCAATGCCTAGCCTCAAGCAACTGTCACATCGAGAGGTACGCCTCACCGGCGGCCACCGGCTCTGCCCGGGCTGCGGCGAGCCGATCGTGGCTCGCCAGATCCTGATGTCCACCGAGCACCCCGTGCTGGCCACGAACGCCACTGGGTGCCTGGAGGTCTCCACCACCATCTTCCCCTACACCGCCTGGAACATCCCGTGGCTGCACATCGCCTTCGAGAACGCCGCCGCGGCGGCGTCGGGGCTGGAGGCCATGTACCAGTCGCTGAAGGCACAGGGGAAGCTGGATCCGGACGCCAACTACAAGTTCGTGGCCTTCGGGGGCGACGGCGGGACCTACGACATCGGCCTGCAGTCGCTGTCCGGGGCGGTGGAGCGCGGCCACGACTTCCTGTACGTGTGCCTCAACAACGAGGCCTACATGAACACCGGCGTGCAGCGCTCCTCCGCGACGCTCAAGGGCGCGCACACCACCACCAGCCCGGCCGGCGAGGTGATTCCCGGCAAGCAGCAGAATCGCAAGGACCTCACCGAGATCATGGTGGCGCACGACATCCCCTACGCGGCGCAGACCATCCCCGGCCGGTGGAACGACATCACCCGCAAGGCCGAGAAGGCCTTCGAGATCGAGGGCCCGGCGTTCATCAACGTCCTCACCCCCTGTCCGCTGGGCTGGGGCCACGACGGGGCCCTGACGCCGGAGATCTCCCAGCTCGCCGCAGACACCTGCGTCTGGCCACTGTACGAGGTGGAGTACGGCGAGTACAACATCACCTATACGCCCAGGGAGAAGCAGCCCATCGAGGCCTTCCTGGAGCCGCAGGCGCGCTTCGGTCATCTGTTCAAGTCCGATCAGGGTGAGCAGGTGCGCAAGGCCGTCCAGGAGTGGGTGGACTGGAAGTGGGAGGCGCTGCTGAAGAAGGCCGGCGAGGCGTAAGGCAAACAACGGCAGGCAGGGATGCGTGCCCCACGAGTGCGGATCGAGCGACGGGGCGCCCGACTCGGGCGCCCCGTCTGCTTTGTGGAAGGTGGTCGGGACCGCGCCTGCTTACCGCGGCAGGGGCTTGCACAGGATCTCGTGGACCTTGAAGTCGCCCAGCCTCATGGTGGGCGCCGCAGTTGCCACCAGAGCCGTGTCGGCGCCCCGGCCGGTGCCCGCCACCAGCACGCACTCCTCGTCCTGCGTCACGTGACCGCCGTCT
Source organism: Armatimonadota bacterium (assembly GCA_034722055.1). Lineage (GTDB taxonomy): Bacteria > Armatimonadota > Zipacnadia > Zipacnadales > UBA5352 > JAYENL01. The sequence goes on along the minus strand of JAYENL010000115.1, from coordinate 17,447 downwards.
GCCGCCATCAGGCCGATCTCGATGCACACCTTCGTCCCCTGGCCGAAGGTCCGCAGGATGTTGGCCATGGCCGTGCCCGCCTCGTTCCCGTAGAAGTCACCGGTGTGGAAGGGCATGGTGGCGGCGTAGAACGTATGCCCCTGCTCCTCGAGCTCCGGCACCAGATCGAGGTCGAACTCCGGCTCGTCCTTCCAACCGAACTGGTGCGGCACGACCACGAGGCTGACGTCTGTACCCTCGACCATCTCGGCGGCTCGGCGTGCGGTGGCACCTGTCGTGGACGCCACCACGATGGTTGAAAGCCCACGCTCCCGCGCCGCCGCGATGGCCAGCTCCAGCGTCTCGTCGGTGTTCTGCTTGCCGGCCTGCTCGAAGTAGGTGATCTGACTCTGCACAATCATCACTCCTCGGCCATCCTGATCTCGCATGCGGCTGGCTTCCGCAAGGCGAAGCCACAGTCAATCATTTCCGGACCCACGCCACCGTGGCCTGCCTGTGACGGAAGGATTCTCGTCGCAGCCGGGTGGGGGCCCCGGCGGTGCAACCTCGAGGTCCCGAGCCGTCCGGCACCTCCAGCACGGGCGAGACGGGGAACACAAACCGCGCGGCACACGAGGTGGATGCGGAGTACGCCAGCGCGCACTACTACCGGGGCGAGCCGTACGTCGCGGGGGCAAGGCCGCGGCCGCACCGGCCGAGTGGGAGATCGCGAAAGAGCTCGACCCGGGCGACTCGGCGGGAAAGACAACCGCGGAGATGCTGCGTAAGATCGACACCGTCGGGCGGCAGCCTCAGTCGTAGCGAGGCATGAAGGCCGTGACGCGCATGGCCTCCTCGATCGGCACCTGGCCGGCGAGGACCTTGCGGGCGGCGTCATAGCGCATCGGCTCGCGCCTGCTCTCCGCCACGCGCTCGACCTCCCTGAGTTCCGCGTCTCCGCCGATCATCTGGCGCAGCTCATCATCGGCGGTCAGGGCCTCGGGGGAATGTCAATGACCGCGCCGGCGTCGCGAAGGCGAACTTGAAGCTCCTGGACCGGGACATCCGGCAGCACGCAGTCGCGCTCGACAGCCAGCGCCGCCGCTGCCCCGGCGGCCTCGCCCATCGTCCAGCAGCAGTGTATCTCCCGCAGCGGCTCCGTGGCCTGGGCGTCGGCGGAGGCGCACCTGCCGGCGACCGCGACGTTGTCGAGATCCGCCGGCAGCAGGGAGCGCAGCGGGATCTCGTAGACCAGGTCCGGGTCGCGGAAGTCGTTTCCCAGCGCCACGGTGTCGGGGTAGTGGCGCTGGGCCTGAAAGTCAGCGAAGCTCATGCAGTGCCGGCCCTCAATGCGGCGGGTGCAGCGCACGCCGATCTGCCATGCGGTGTCGATCAGCCACGCCTCCTCGAAGCCCGGCATGCGCTCGCGGAGCAGACTCAGGACGCGGTGGGCCGCCCGCCGGCCGCGGATCTCCATGCGGGTGAGGATGGCCGGGTCGAGGAAGTTACCCCGCGTCATGTGATTGTTCGCCCAGACGACGCCCCGCTCAGTGGAGATCGGGGAGAGGCCGAAGTGGGACTCGTAGCCGCCGGCGGCCCGGGCCGCCTCGTGGACCCCGCGAGTGCCCCCGGCGCCCGGCCGGCGCTCGGCCAGCCAACGGTCGATGTCCACGCTGCCGATGCGGAAGGGCAGGCCGATCATACGGTCATCACGCTCAAAGCTCCCGCCCGCCAGCGCGGCCACGTCGCCGTCCCCGGTGCAGTCGATGATGAGGCGCGCGCGGATGGCCTGGCGGCCGGCCTTGCTCTCCACGACGACGCCTTCGGGCCGGCCCCCGTCGCCGAAGACCCCCACCACCCAGGAGTGAAACCGCAGCCGCACGCCGGCGTCCAGGCACATCTGGTCGGAGAGGCGCTTGAGGGCCTCGGGGTCGAAGAGGCTGCTGCCGCGCTCGTTCCGGTATTCGGCCTGGCCGGCGTCGAGGAGTTGCTGCAGGATCTCCTGGCCGATGCCGCCGATGACCTGCCGACCGTCGCGGGTGAGGGGCGGGATCACGATGACCAGCCCGCCGGTCGCCAGCCCGCCCAGGCAGCCGTATCGCTCCACGAGGATGACCTCGGCGCCAGCTCGAGCGGCGGCGATAGCCGCGGCGGTGCCGGCCGGCCCTCCCCCGCACACCAGCACCTCGGCCTCGGCGATGACGGGGATCTCACGGGCGGGCTCCCGGACGGTCTCTCGGCTCATGGCAGGCCCTCCCAGTGACGTGAGACATCGTTCCTGGGGCTCCTTCCGCCCCAGGCGGGTCCGGTCCTTCCGCCCGGGCGCAGCGGTGCGCGCGAGAGAAGGAGGGCAGTGATAGGGCCAGCGTCGTACGGAGGGCCTGCCTAGGCCAGCCGTCGCGCGAAGCGCGACTGTCGTTCGAGCGCGCGCTCGACGGCGCGCCGATGAATGCGGGCCTTCAGCTCGCACCGGGCTTGGGCACGCCTGACCTCCGTACGACACGGCGCGCGGGCGAGGGCGCCCGCGCGCCAGGTGGAGGTACCGGGGACGGGAGACGCGGGTCCCAGGAACGTGTGGGGCCAGCTTCCAGCCGGCCATCGCCCGGAGGCAGGCGCTGGGCCTGCACTCGTCGAAATGGACCACGGGAATCGCCCATGGATGGGCACCGCGGCCAACTGTTACCGCCGCATACACCAGATTACGGGAATAGAGGAGAATATGGCACCAGACAGCAGCCTTAGACTCATCTCCCTCGGCGGCATCGGGCACATCGGCAAGAACATGACGGTCTTCGAGCAGGACGGCGAGATCCTCGTCCTCGACTGCGGGATCATGTTCCCGGACGAGGAGCAGCCGGGCGTGGACCTGATTCTGCCGGACATGAGCTACATCTATGAGAACCATGAGCGCGTGGCGGGCGTGGTGCTCACTCACGGTCACGAGGACCACATCGGGGCCCTGCCGTATCTGCTGGAGCAGCTTCCCCTGCCGGTGTGGGGCACGCGACTGACGCTGGGGCTGGTGGAGGCGAAGCTCGAGGAGTTCGACGTGCACCCCGGCTGCGAGTTCCACGAGATCGAGCCCCACGACATCTTCAGCGTGGGCGGCTTCGAGCTGGAGGCCATCCGGGTGAACCACTCCATCCCCGACGCCATCGGCTTCGCCATCCGCACGAACCAGGGGATCATCGTACACTCCGGAGACTTCAAGGTCGATCAGACGCCCACCGACGGCCTGCCCACGGACTTCCACGCCTTCGCGCGCTACGGCGCGGAGGGAGTCCTGGCGTTGATGGTGGACACCACCAACGTGAACGAGCCGGGCTACTCGGGCTCGGAGCGGGTCGTGGAGGAGGCGCTGCGGGAGATCATCGAGGAGGCGCCGGGGCGGGTCATCATGACCACCTTCGCCTCCAACATCGGCCGCATGCAGCACGCCATCGATGGCTCGGCGGACATGGGCCGGAAGGTGGCCATCATCGGGCGCAGCATGGAGCAGAACACACGAGTGGCGCAGCGTCTGGACCGCATCCACGTGCCCGACGGCATCCGGGTGCAGGTGGACGAGATCGACGACATCCCGGACCGGCGGCTGACGATTCTGATCACCGGCAGCCAGGGGGAGCCGCTGTCGGCACTGTCGCGCATCGCCCGGGGCAGCCACAGGGATATCCAGGTCCACAAGCTGGACACGGTGGTGATGTCATCATCGGCCATCCCCGGCAACGAGGCCCTCATCTGGAAGACCATCAACGGGCTGGCACGGCAGGGCGCCCACGTGCTCTACGGCGAGGGCTATGTGCACGTCACGGGACATGCCAAGGCCGAGGAGGTCAAGCTGCTGATGAACCTCACGCGGCCCAAGTATGCGGTGCCCTTCCATGGCGAGTATCGGCATCTGCTGGCATTCACCGACCTGGCGGTTGACCTGGGAATGCGTGAGGAGGAGGTCTTCATCCTGGCGCCGGGGAGGGTCGTCGAGTTCCGCGACGGCCGGGCGTCGATGGGTCAGCCGGTGCCGGGCGGATCGGTGAACGTTGACGGACTGGGCGTCGGCGACGTGGGCGACGTGGTGCTGGAGGACCGGCGGACGCTGGCCAGTGAGGGCATCGTGCTGCCCGTGGTGGCCGTGCGCAAGGACTCCTGCGAGATGGTGGCGGAGCCGGAGATCTACTCCCGGGGGTTCGTCCACGTGCAGGAATCCGAGGAGATCCTCGAGCGCATCCGGCAGGAGGCGAAGCGCACCGCCGAGGACGTGCACGGGAGAGGCACGAGGGACCCGGAGGTGCTCTACGAGCAGCTTCGCAGCCGGGTGGGCGGGTTCATCGAGCGCGTCACCGGCCGCCGCCCTCTGGTGCTGCCGGTGATCATCCCGGTGCAGATGCCCCGGTAACCGCCAGTCGCGACGACGATCGCAATGCCGGGGGCGCGCCTGCCGCGCCCTCTCCTTTGTGCCGATCCGGCGCTACAGCGTCCACAGCTCGCCGTGGCGGGAGTGCGCAAGCAGACTGCTGAGGCCGGCGTGCTCGGGCAGCGCCAGCTCCGGGTCGCGCTCGATGATGCTGAAGGCGTCTTCGCGGGCCTGCCAGAGGGCCGCCGTGTCGGCGATGATGCTGGTGATGCGCAGGTCCGGGAGCCCGCTCTGGCGGATACCGTCCAGCTCCCCCGGCCCCCGCCGCCGCAGGTCCTCCTCGGCGATCTCAAACCCGTCAGTGGTGCGCACCAGCACGGCCAAGCGATCCAGCGCCTCCGGGGAGTCCGTGCCGGAGAGCAGGATGCAGTGCGGCTGCCAGGCGGCGCGGGCCACCCGGCCCCGGAGCTGATGGAGCTGAGCCAGGCCGAAGCGCTCGGCGTCCAGGATCACGATGGTGGTGGCGTTGGGCACGTTGAGGCCCACCTCGATGAGGCTGGTCGCGACCAGGACGTCGATCTCGCCCTCGCGGAAGCGCCCCATCACCCGGTGGCGCTGGTCCGCCTCCAGGCGGCCGTGCACCAGCCCCAGCCGCAGCTCCCGGAGCGGCCCGGCCGCCAGCTCCTCGAAGGTCTCAGCGGCGGCGGTCATCTCCTCCGAGGCGTCGATGGCGGGGCAGACCACGTAGGCCTGCCGGCCCTCCGCCACGCGCTCGCGAACGAAGGCCCACGCCTCGTCGGCCTGCGCGACGGACAGCAGCCGCGTCTCAGGCCGCCTGCGCCCCGGCGGAAGCTCATCGATGACGGAAACGTCGAAGTCCCCGTACACGGCCAGGGCCAGGGTGCGCGGGATGGGCGTGGCGGACATCACCAGGACGTTCGGCCGAGCGCCCTTGGCCGAGAGCCGCGCGCGCTGGCGCACGCCGAAGCGGTGCTGCTCGTCGATGACGGCTACCGCCAGGTCGGCGAACTCGACGCCCGCCGAGAAGAGGGCGTGGGTGCCCACCGCGCAGATGGCCTCGCCGGCCGCGAGAGCGTCCTCCGCCGCTGCCCGCTCCGCGGCCGGGGTGCTGCCGGTGAGCAGCACCGGCTGGAGGCCCATCGGCCCCAGCAGCTCCGCCAGGCTCTCATGATGCTGCTCGGCCAGCACCTCCGTGGGGGCCATCATGGCCGCCTGGCGGCCGGCGCGGACCGCCGCCGCCAGTGCCACCGCCGCCACCACGGTCTTCCCTGAGCCCACCTCGCCGTGCACCAGGCGATGGGCGGGCTCACCCGCGGACAGATCTGCCAGGACCTCCGCGATCACGCGCTCCTGGGCGGCGGTCGGCTCGAAGGGCAGCGTCTCCAGGAGCGCCTCAGGAAGGCCAGCAGCGGGGATGGAGGCCCCCGGATCGGGAGCCGTGGCCTTGGCGCGTCGGAGGGCCAGCGAGAGCTGGAGCGCGAAGAGCTCCTGGTAGGCGAGGCGATGGCGGGCGGCGCGCTGGCGGGGGAAGTCCGTGGGCTGATGAACCTGGCGCAGGGCCTCGGCCAGCGGCATCAGCCCGCGGTCCCCGAGGAGGCGCTCCGGGAGGGGGTCCTCAGGGGGAGGGCAGCGCTCCAGGGCCTGGCCGACCCACCGGCGATGCATACGCTGCGAGACGCCCTCGGTGGACGGGTAGACGGGGACGATGCAGCCGGCGGCGTCAGGCCCCTCGGCGTCCAGGCTCTCGCACTCGGCCACCGCGATGGCGATGTCGCCGCTGTCGATGCGGGCGGTGCCCACCACCAGCAGCTCCTCGCCCGGGTCGTGCCGCTCCACGCGCCAGGGCTGGCGGAAGAAGAGCAGCTCGCCCTCCGTGCCGCCGGACTCCACGGGGACGATGGCCGCCGCGCTGCGCCGGCGGCTGGAGCGCCGCCCGCGCCGCGTCACGGTCACTCGCACCGCGGCGGTCTGCCCGTGCGTGAGCTCCCGGAGTGTCAGCACCTGCCGCCGATCCTCGTAGCGGGCCGGGCAGTGCAGGAGGAGATCGCCGATGGTGCGCACGCCCAGCCGCTCCAGGGCCTCGGCCCGCGCCGGCCCCACCCCCGACAGCTCCCTCACCGGATCCTCCCACGACAGCGGCTGTGCGGGCTCTTCCCGCTCGGCCCGCTCTGGCTGCGCCTGAGCCTGTTCCGGAGCGATGGCCTCCAGGAGGCTGAGGGCTCGCTCCACCAGCGGGCCTCGGCGCTGCGGCGGCAGATCCTGGTAGCCGCGCATGTCGCGCTCGAGGCGGCGGAGGGACTCTCGCGCCCGGTCCGGCAGCTCGGCGGAGGCCAGCAGCCCCACGGCATGGCGGATCATCCGCTCCATGCCATCGGGAGCGGCGCTGTCATCGAACCCTCGGCGGCGCTCCGAGCGCAGCGCCCGAAGGGTCCTGCGGATTGTGGCGATGGCAGCCTGATCCATGGCGTGGCATGAAGTCGCGAGAGGAAGGAGGGGCCGCACAGGTTCCACCCCCGCCCGTTGAGCGGACCTTCGGCTCGCACGCGGGCGAGGGCGCCCGCGTCCCAGGTCTTCTCATTGGTGGCATGTGCCGACGTGCAGCCCCCCGGCGTGTGCGATGTGCTGATGGCGCTCAGCGCAGCAGCGTCTCGTCCTCGGCTTTGGGCGTGACGAAGCGGCGGCTCGTATGTGCGCGCACCAGGCGGTCGAAGACCGGCAGGTCGTTGTCGCGGCAGTACTGGACGATGCGCTCGGACAGTGGCTCGCCGATCTCCACGGCGCGCTCGTAGGCGGCCTGCACGGCCTCGTCGTCCTCCCTGTCCACGCCCGCGAACTGCTCCTGCATGCGCGTGAGATACTCCATGACCATGCGTGTGAAGTCCACGGCGATTCGGCATTGATGCACGCGCTGGCGGACGGGCTCGGACTGCGCCAGCTCCTCGGCCTCGCTGACGGCCTCATCGAGGTCGGTGAGGACCTGGGGCGTGAAGAACTTGGGCGCCGCGAGGGTGGTCCACTCCAGTCCGAAGGGCGACAGGTGGTTGGGGTTCTCGGCGAAGGCGGCCTCAAGCCGCTCCCAGTAGCGGCCCATCGGCTCGGCGGCCTCCTGATAGAACCGCTCGTAGAAGTCCTGCAGGAGCAAATCAACGTCCAGCTCGGCGTCCCAGACGAGCTTGCTGGCGATGTAGTGGTTGAGGCCGATGATGGGGAAGCGGTTGCGGGCGGCCTGGGTGTAGAAGCCCTCCACACCGAGGTCCTTGAAGTAGGGGATGTCCCACCTGATGACGTGCGTCTGCGGGTAGGGAAGGCCGCCCCAGACGCCCTTGTTGTAGTACTCGTAGATGAAGAGGTGGTCGGTCAATTCCGCCCAGTGGTTGAGCTCCTTGGTGAAGTGCTCCCAGTTGCGCTCGCAGGTGGGCGCCGCCACGCGATGGTTGTTGCACGAGTAGGTGTGGCAGGCCTGGATGATGAGATTCGGCTCAGGGCGGTAGTCCGGGTCGTCAGGCACTCGCAGGTACATGGCGTAGGCGCCGACCTTGATGAGGCGGTCGGGATACCGCTGTCTGACCCGGCGGGCCACGGCGTTGTTGAACCGCGCCAGGCGGTTGGAGTACTGGGCGTGCCACTGCTGGTCCTCGGGGCGCTCCTCATCCAGGGCTTGGCAGTGGGGGCAGGTGCAGAAGCCGCCGCCGTCCTGAGGTGCCAGGGCCAGAATGTCCAGCGTGGGGTCCTCCTCGAACCTCTGGCAGACGGCGTCGGCCATCAGCTCGATGACCTCCGGGTTGGTGGTGCAGAGCTGCCGGCCCTGCTGGCCGGGGCGGGCGCTGGGCCGGACGCCATTCACCAGTGCGAAGTACTCCGGATGCTCATCGAAGTGCTGCTTCGGCGGCACCAGCTTGAAGTGGGTGTGAAAGCCCCACAGCCAGTTGACGCCGACGGGCTTGTCGCTAACCGCCACCCGCACGTTCATCCGATTGTGCAGGGCCCAGTCGCCGGACTCGATCCACCGCACGCGGAAGTCCGGCTCCTGCACGTCCTCGATGGTGCCGATGGCGAGGTCGGGGTTCGGGCTCACGACCGTCCCGAGCTCTCCGGGCATGAACCAGCGCACGCCGAGGTACTTCTCGAGGAGGTGGTAGACCCCGTAGAGCGTGCCCAGGTCCTCACGGCCCGCGATCATGAGGCCATCGGCCGAGGAGCGAATCACGAAGCCGTCCTCCTGCAGCGCCTCGAAGTCCACGTCGGGGAGGTTCGCGCGGGCCGCCTCGCCCACGTAGATCGGGTACATGTCCTCCGCCGGCTCCGCCGCACGGTCGAAGTCCGCTCCGGTGATCTGCTGCAGGTAGTCCGCCAGCTCAGTCGCGGCGAAGTCCTCGACCTCACTGCAGTCGGGCACTGTCGCGATGCTGGCCTGGGCCTGCCCTTCGGTGGCGAGGTCGAAGAAGGGCGGTTGCATCTCGGGATACGGCTCCCGAGTTCCCAGTCGCGGCTCGGGCACGGTCAGCGCCAGGACACCGATGAGCGCGGCGGTCAACGTGAGGTGAATCATGAGCGCCTCTCCTTGTGGAGCACGCAGCGGTCAGTGCAGTGTCTGTTCCCGGCGCTTGGGCTCGTGACCTGCCGTGGGAAGACGACCGCAGGCTGGAAGCCTGCGCCACGGAGTGAGTGTGATCCATGGGGGCGGCATCCCTGCCTGCCGCCGTTCGGGAAGACCGCGACGGTGACGGCAAGGACGGTGGTGGGCCGACCTCGCGCCGTTGGCGCTCGTGCGGCCCCTCCAACGACGCTAACGACCGCAGGCTGGAAGCCTGCGCCGCGAGTGCGTCGGTGCGTGGGCCAGGCATCCGTGCCTGCCAGCGACCGCCGCCACCGGCATGACCACCGTGGTGAGGCAGATCATGGTCAGCAACGTGACGATAGCTGCCGCTCCCGTGCATCGATGGGGGCTTCGCGGACCCCCGGAGCGTGACCTGCGTTGCGGCGTCACCGGCCGTTGCAGGTGTCGCGCGCCGCTGCGGCGAAGCATCGGCGCGCAGTGGGGTCCGACGTCAGGGGCCGGGAGGGAGGTCCGACAGGTGCGGTTCGAGTTCTTCGACGCCAACGCTCGCATCGGCACCGTCCCCAACCGGGATCCGAGGCACTTCTCCACCGCCGATGAGCTGCTGGGGAGGATGGACCTGTTCGGCGTGGCGGAGGCGGTGGTCTGGCACGCGTGGGGCAATCGCTGGGACTGGACCCTCGCCAACGAGGCGCTGATGGACGAGGTCGCCGGGCGGGACCGCCTCCACCCGTCCTGGGTGGTCATGCACCACTACACCGGGCAGATGCCGCCGGGGCCGGAGCTGGTGCCGCGCATGATCGACGCCGGCGTGCGCATGGCCCGGCTGTTCTTCGGCATCTGGGGCTCAAGCGACGAGTACATGCCCTGGGCCTACGAGGAGCTGCTTGGGGCGCTGGAGCAGGCGCGGATGCCCGTGATGATCGCGTGGGAGAACCACGCGCCGGTCTGGAACGACCTGGCCGGCATCTGCGCGGCATACCCCGACCTGCCCGTCATCCTCACGCACCCAAAGCTGACCCAGTGGGAGCGCAACTGGTATCCGTTGATGGCGGAGTACCCCAACTTCCACATCGAGACCGCCGGATACCAGGGATGGCGGGGGCTGGAGGGGCTGTGCGACCTGTTCGGCCCATCCCAGATGGTCTTTGGCACCCGCGCCCCCGTCTACCAGATCGGCCAGGCCACGTCCATGGTGGCCCGTACGCAGCGGCCCGCGGACGAGCGAGAGATGATCGCCGCCGGCAATCTGCGCCGGCTGCTCGGGGAGGTGGGCCGATGATGCAGTCGGATCGCTTCATTGACATGTGCGCCACCGATGAGCCCATCACCGACTGCCTGGTCATCGACGGGCACTGCCACGTGGACTTCTGGATCGGCATGTACGCCTACCGAAGGCGCATCGACGACATCATCGAGCTGTGTGATGCGCTGGGTATCGACCGTATCTGCGTCAACTACGCCGCCTGCCCGGAGATGCGCCGGGGCAACGACATCGTCGCGGAGTGCATGCGCCGCTACCCCGATCGGGTGGAGGGGTTCTGCTACGTCAACTACTACGAGGGCGGCCACGACGCCCAGCAGGCGGAACTACGCCGCTGCTTCGACGAGCTCGGCTTCCGGGGCATCAAGGTCATCAACGTCAACGACACCTATCCGCCGGGCCGCCGCTACTTCGAGCTGGACGATCCATTGCAGCCTACCTGGGAGTTCGCGAGCCGCAGGCACGCCCCGATCCTGTGCCACGGCGTAGTGACCGCGGAGATTGCGCGCAGCTACCCCGATGCCCGCTTCATCGTGGCGCACGGCGCCGGCGACCCCGCCCGCGTCATCGCAATGGCCGACCTGCCCAACGTCTACTGCGACGTGTCGGCGACCACTATGCCCGCCGGCGCGCTGGAGCTGCTGTACGAGAAGATCGGCCCCGAGCGCATCCTCTACGGCTCCGACCTGCCGGCCTCCGATCCCGGCCAGCGGCTGGGCGTGGTGATGTCGGCGGGCATCCCGGAGCGGTCCAAGGAGCTGATCCTCGGTGACAACATGCAGCGGCTGCTCGACGAGGTGCAGTAGGAGGTCATCCTTGTGAGTGTCTACACGAGTGCGCGAATACGCGCCGCCGTGCTGATGGTGGCGCTGATTCTGGAGGCCTGGGCCATGGCCGAAGCGGCACCGGAGCCGGTTGCCATCGACGTTGACCAACGCATGTTCATCGTCAGACTCCCCGACGGGCGCCTGATGGGCACCTTCAGCCGCACGGTGGAGGATGTGCCGGAGGCGGCCGCGCGCTTCTCCAGCGATCACGGTCTGACCTGGAGCGAGCCGCGCACGCTGGTGAAGCTGCCAACCGAGGGCGGCGCCTGCTCGCTGTCGGAGGCGCTCATCGACCGCGACGGGGAGGTGCACCTGTTCTTCCTCAAGTGGGCTGAGGTGGGCGATGCCACCCCCGAGGAGACCGGCACGGACACGGTCGGCAACCTGGAGGGCTATCACGGACGGCGGCTGGACATCTGGCACTCCCGCAGCAGCGACGGCCGCAGCCGATGGAGTGCGCCGCGCATGATCTGGATGGGCTATACGGGGGCGCTCAACTCCGTTATCCAGCTCGACAGCGGGCGCATCCTGCTCCCCTTCTCGGAGGCCCAGCCCGCACGCAGCTTCGGCGATCCCGGCGAGGGCCTGGTGGTCTGGACGCACATGGGCAGCTTCGCCTCCACCGCCATCTACTCCGATGACGGCGGCGAGACCTGGCAGGCCTGCCCGGAGCGCCTCGTCGGGCCCACGCCGAGCATCGTCCACGGCTACGGCGCTGACGAGCCCATCGTCATCCAGCTCGCGGACGGGCGCGTCTGGATGCTGATGCGCACCCAGCTCGGCCACTTCTGGCAGTCGCACTCCGAGGACGGCGCCCGCTGGACGCCCGCGCATCCCACCGACATGGTGAGCTCGGACTCGCCGGGCGGCATCGTGCGGCTGGACGACGGGCGCATGGTCCTGCTGTGGAATAACTGCCAGCGCTTCCCGTACGCCTTCGGCGGCAGGCACGTGCTGCACGGCGCTATCTCGGATGATGACGGGCATACCTGGCGGGGGTACCGCGAGGTGGCGCGCGACCCCAGGCGCTTCGAGCCCCCGCCATCGCGCGGCGACTTCGGCACCGCCTACCCATTCCCGGCGGTCACCGGCGACGGGCACGTCATCTTCTGCACGGGCCAGGGAGCCGGACGCGTGCAGCTCAAGCGCCTCGACCCCCAGTGGCTGCTGGAGACCGAGGCCGCTTCGGACTTCGGGCCGGAGGCCGAAGAGCGGTGGCACTTCTTCGGCACCAGGGGCGTGGCGCTGGTGGAGAGCGACGCCGCCACCTCCGGGCGCCTGCTGCGCGTCACCAAGCCCGAGCGCGACTGGCCGGCGGCCGCGGTCTGGAACTTCCCCGCGGGGCGGCGGGGCGAGATGCACCTGCGCCTGCGCGTCAACGAGGGATGCCGGGGGCTGCGCATCTGCCTCACCGATCACTTCTCGGTGCCCTTCGACATGGAGGCCTGGCTGTACTCGGTGTTCAACATCGAGGTCGGCGAGGACGGGCAGCTCCTGGACACCCGGCTGCAGCCGGGCACCTGGCATGATGTGCAGCTTCACTGGACGGCCGACGCCGGCTGGTGCAGCGTGAGCGTGGACGGGCAGTTCGCTGGCCGCCTGGAGATGAGGCGCGTTAGCCCCGGCATCTCCTACGTGCGCCTGCGGGCGACGGCCGTGGAGACCGACGAGGTGGGCTTCCTGGTCGATACGGTGCGCGTGCGGGTGGCGGAGTACTGACGGCGCCCCCCAAGGTGCGAGCCGCTCGAGCTGCGAAGGACAGGAGTGAGGAGCAGGCAGAAGCGCGAGCGGAAGGTGGCTGACGAACATGCAGACGCTGAATATGCTGATCGGAGGGCAGTGGGTCGAGCCGGCGTCGGGAGAGTACGTTGAGGACATCAACCCCGCCAACCGCGAGGTGGTTGCGCAGGTGCCCGTGGCGGATGAGGACGACGTGGACCGAGCGGTGGCGTCCGCCGATGAGGCCTTCCGGGACGAGTGGGGCGGCATGCCGGCGGCCGAGCGTGAGGCGCTGCTGATGCGCATGGCCGACCTCATCGAGGAGCGCGCGGCGGAGCTGGCCGAGATGGACAGCGTGGACATGGGCAAGCCCTACGCCGCCGCGCGGGACGGCGACGTGCCCGGCGCTGCGGGCCTAATGCGCTTCTACGCCGGCCTGGCCGACACCATCGAGGGGAAGACCCTCTCCGCGCCGGCGGGCCACTTCGGCTACACGGTGCGGGAGCCCTTCGGCGTGGTGGGAGCCATCGTGCCGTGGAACTTCCCGCTGAGCCTGGCGTGCACTAAGTGCGCGCCGGCGCTGGCCGCGGGCAACGCGGTGGTGCTCAAACCCTCCTCCATCTCGCCGCGCTCGGCGCTGGCGCTGGGCGAGATCGCGCTGGACGCGGGGCTGCCGCCGGGGACGCTGAACGTCATCACCGGGCCGGGGCCGCGAACGGGCGTGGCGCTCGCGGAGCACCCCGGCGTGGGGCGGATCACGCTCACCGGCAGCACCGAGGCGGGGCGGAGCGTGCTGCGGGCCACGGCGGGCAACTTCAAGAAGGCCACCCTGGAGCTGGGCGGCAAGACGGCCAACATCGTCCTGCCGGATGCGGACATGGAGATGGCGCTGGCGGGGGCCTGCCGCACGATCTTCCTCAACTCCGGGCAGATCTGCACCGCCGGGTCCCGGCTGCTGCTGCACCGGGACATCAAGGACGAGTTCCTGGGCCGACTGGTGGAGTTGGCCGAAGGGCTGACGGTGGGCGATCCCTTCGACGAGCAGACCAAGATGGGGCCGCTGTCGTCGCCGGAGCAGTATGAGAAGGTGGTGGGATACATCGAGGCCGGGAAGCGGGAGGGCGCGCGGCTGGTCACCGGCGGCGAGCCACCGGACGATCGCGATCTGCAGGACGGCTGCTACATGCTGCCGACGGTCTTTGATGAGGTGGACTCGCAGATGGCCATCGCCCAGGAGGAGATCTTCGGGCCGGTCCTGGCGGTGATGACCTACGAGAGCGAGGAGGAGGCCGTGGCGCTGGCCAACGACACCGAGTACGGACTGGCGGCGGCCTTGTGGAGCCGGGACCTGAGCACCGCCCACCGCATGGCGGCGGGGCTGGAGGCCGGGATCATCTGGATCAACTGCACCAACGTGGTGGGGCCGTGGATGCCCTACGGCGGCTACCGGATCAGCGGCCTGGGCTTCGAGAGCGGCGTGGCGGGGCTGCTGGAGTTTACGCGCTCAAAGACGGTGCTGGCCGACCTCACCGACCAGCCGGCGCCGTGGGCGCTGGAGTAGCTCACCGGCCCTGCAACCCGTTGTGACGCAGGCTTCCAGCCTGCGGTCGTCTGTCGTCGGAGGGGCCGCACGAGCGCCACAGGCGCGAGGCCGGCCCAAGACTGGAAGCTGCCAGCTTCAAGCCGCAAGCTACAAGCCTACGGCTACGGCCGCGCGTTGCCCGCCGGAGGGGCTTCCAGCCTGCGGCTGTGCGGGCTTCAACGGCGAACGACGGCAGGCGGGACGCCCGCCCCACAGGTCGTTCCGAAGGAGGGTGCTCGCCGGGTCATGCATGTGCTGACTCCGGTTCTGCTGGCCGGCGCGATCTGCACGCAGCCGCTCGCCGAGGGCGGGCAGCAGAAGGGCAGCCTGCTGTTCGTGGCCTCCATCAACCATCTCGGCGGGGCCTCGATGCCGTTCCTCGCCGATCCGCGCTACCAGGCGGAGCTGGAGGAGGAGGGCTGGTCGGTCGGCTACTGCACGCTCTCGGAGCTGACGTGGGAGAAGCTGCGGCGCTTCAACGCGGCGGTCCTCATCCAGCATCCCGACGTCAACCGCTTCGACCTGCAGGAGGCGTGGGAGCGAGGCCGCGAGCTCTGCCGGCGCTTTCTGGAGGCCGGAGGCGGAATCCTGCTGTTCGCCGACCTGCACCGGCATCGGGTTCTCCCGCACCTCAATCGCCTCCTCGCGGAGTACGACCTCACCGTGCTGTGGGCGCCGGTGCGCGAGACCGATCCGGCGAAGGCGCGCGAGCTTTCGCACTACGGTGACGCGCAGGCGGGGGTGGCGGACCTGATTGTGCCTGGCCCGCTGACCGAGGACGTCGCACATGTGCTGTACCCGATCCACGCCCGCATGACGGTCACCTTCCGGGCCGGCGAGGCCTGGCACACCGCGGTTCGGGCCTCGGAGACGGCCACCGCCGCCGCCGAGGATGGCGAGGGCTACGACAGCGCGCCGCCCCTGGTGGCCTGGCGCGAGGTGGGGCGGGGCCGGATGGCGATCTTCTCCACGCACTCGACCTGCTTCACCCTCAACCCCTACCACTTCATGTGGGACGAGGGGCGGTTCATCACCGAGGGCGATGCCGGGAGGCTGCTGCGCAACGCCTACGAGTGGCTCGCCGCCCCCAGCCGCGCCGGCGGGAGCCTCGGCGGCTTCGAGCGCTCCGAGCAGAGGCAGATCTTCGACATCTCGCCGCGGCTGGCGGAGAGCCCGCCCGGGGAGATGACGCGCGGGCCGAGCGGCCCCGCTCACCCGGTGCTCATCGGCGCCGAGAGCACCATCTCCAGTGGGGAGGAGGGCGTGGCCGCGCTCTGCCAGGCGGCCCGCGCGGCGGGCTACGAGGGGATGGTCTTCACGGAGGGCGCGGAGGCGCTGGAGCGGGATGACTGGGAGCGGCTGGTCGCAGAGTGCGAGGAGGCGACTGACGCGCAGTTCCTGGCCGTCGCGGGAGTGCGCTTCCCCGGGCTGGAGACGGGCAACGAGGGCATCGCCTTCAACCTCCGCAAGCCCTGGCCGGAGATCCCCTGGCGCGACACGTCCTTCACCACCTACGTGCGCATCGGCGTCAACAACGCGTGGCAGGCGAACCTGGCCTGCCTCTCCAGCTCGAGCTGCCCCATGCCCCTGCGGAACCTGGGGGCCATCAACAGCATCCCGGTGTTCACCATCGACGGGGAGCGCACCGACGATGCCACGCGGCCCTTCGAGGAGACGAGCGCGGAGGGCTGGCGGCTCTCGCCGCTCGTCTACCGGCGCGTGAGAGCCGCGTCGGACATTCCGCCGCTCTCGGACGGGCCGGTGACCTGGGTCTACTCCCCGCGGTGGGGTGAGGAGTTCAGACGCGGGCAGGACTCGCTGATGGAGACTGCCGTGAGCACCGGCCCGGTCATCGAGCGCTTTGAGGTCACCATGCCGGGGCCGTGGGAGCAGCCTCGCGATCGAGAGCTGTCGGCGTCGATCGCGGTGCGCAGTGACGCCCCGCTCAGGCGGGTCAGCGTCTACTTCCGCCAGCGGCTCATCCGGCGCTACTACCCGGAGGGCCGGCGGTTCGAGGTCACGGCGCGGCAGTTCTCGTGCGAGTCCGGCAGCCTGTGGCTGCGGGCAGAGGATGAGGAGGGCGGTGTCGCCTGGTGCCGGGCCGTGCCCTCGACGCTGGTCTCCTACAGGCACTTCATCGGCGGCGACCGCATGAACGGCTACTGGTACCCGACCGAGCCCACGGAGCCCGGAACGGGCGCGGCCAAGGTGGCGGGCAGGTGGGTGCGCATCCTCGGCTCCGCCTATCCGGGCTGGGGCTGGGGGGACCGCGTCGCCATGTACAGCGCGTCGCAGCAGGACCATCCGCTGGGGCTGGAGACGGGGCCTCCCGACGGCGGCGTGCGGGAGATCCGCGTGGCCCCGCGGCTGCAGACGACGGAAGGCGAGCCCTTCCTGCGCAGCGCGCCCACGCGGCGGATCGTGCTCAACAGCTCGGACTGCGTGATCATGCACGATCGCATCGAGCGCCTCGTCGAAACCGCTACCGGCGAGGACGGCCGGCACCGGCGGCGGGTCATCCCGGACGAGCGCTTCGAGGAGGCTCAGGCGTGGCTGATCGGCTTCCGCTGGTCCGGGCCCATGACCTTCCTGGTCCGGGCCGAGGCGGTACTGGCGGACGCGGTGGAGCTGGCGGAGAGCGATCGGGCGAATCCCTCGCTGTTCGAGGTGCGGCTGGGCGATGAGGCGGACGCCTACGACTACGCGCGCGTTATCTTCGAGGATGGCGAGCAGGTGGAGAGCGATGGGCCGTCGCTGGCCCCCATGAGGGCGGACCGCGCTGGCTGCATCACCTTCAGCCCCCACCCGTTCGGGACGCCCGCAGTGTTCTTCCCGGCCGGCAGCGTGCTGTCGGTGGCCGGCGGCGGTCGGCCGCACGTCAACGTCGGGCCGCATGTCTCGGCGGACGGGCTGGCGCGGTCGCGGCGAGTCCAGGGGACCTACCTCTTCGTGCTCACCGGTGGCCCCGACCACGAGGATATCGTGGGTCAGATGCGCGACCGCTTCGGGTTCGATGGCAACCCGGCGTGGAGGGCGGAGATCAGCGGCGGCGTGGTCGAGGAGGCCGCGCTGCCGGTGCCGCTGATCGTCCGAGCGGAGGACTGCGGCGTCGTTGCGCGCCTGTCAGCCGCCGAGCTGCCGAATCC
>JAYENL010000114.1:0-10441 GCA_034722055.1 Armatimonadota bacterium | reverse complement strand
GGCGCGCTGCGCCCGGCGAGACCCAAGGTCTCCGAAGGTTCCACCCCGGCCCAGGACGCTGAATGGCGTGCAGGCGAGGGCGCCTGCACTACTTGACGGGTGGGCCGGGGTGGAACCTGAGCGGTGCGTTAGAGAACGCACCGCTCCCCGGAGACGCTGCGCGTCTCTCCCCGCCCCCACAGCTCGCCCGCTCGCTTCGCTCGCGGCGGCCCCTCCATGGTGGGCGCGAGCGTCTTGTCGTGACGCGGGAAGGGCGGCAAGGTACGCGAACTTGTGCGATGCAGCACTAGCAGGACACCTCTTGAGTAGCTTTCCTGGCGAAAGAGGCCTGCGACCTTGGGGCCAGACGCCCCGGGCTGAAACCTGGACGTCGCCGACGGCCGCCCGCGCCGGGCCATGGCCCTTGCGAGCCGCCAGGAGCGTGAACCCCCGGCGAGCAGGTGGACCTCATCACTCTCGTGCGCGGCGCCATCGACAAGCCGGCCATCTGGACGGCCAAACGGCAGTCGTACCTCATCGGGTTTGCAGCCTGCGCGGCCATGGGCGCGATGGTCTACGAGGGCGTGGTCCTCGGCCAGAACCAATATCTGATGTCGTTTCTGCTTGCGGCGCTGTTCACCGTGGCCGTCCTGACCTGTGACCGGGCGTATTGGCTCCGGGTGTTGTGGCTCTTCGGTCTGGGCGCAGCCTTCGGCTACGCGCTATCGGTCTGTGAGCTGTGGCAGTGGAACACGCTCGAAGGCACCCACTGGTTCATGCTCCCGCTGTGGAGCATGGCGGCGATCTGCACCTACGGGATCGGGGCCATGCTCGCGCGCCTCATGTGGACCGGCGGCGAGTGGGTCCGGCTCGACGAGCCCGGAGCGCTCCCGGTGCTGGTCACCATCGCCGCGATTGCGGTCCTCGTCGCGATCGGCTACTAGGCCGGCCTGATGCCGGTCGCCCCGCTGGCGTCGCAGATCGCGGCAGTCGCTCTCATAGCCGCCCTTGCCGTCGCCGCGGCGGCATTCGCCGGGATGGCTCCGGCTGTCCCCATCATACTCCTGGGCGTCGGCTATCTGTTCTCTCAGCAGCATCTGGGCCAGGCACGTCAGATGCTCTCGGTCCTCCTCTTTGTGTCCATCACGGCACACCTGGTCCACATCAGCGCCACCGAGATTCGCACACGCACGCTCACGGGGTTCACGCTCACCGCGCCCCGAGGGCACGCCACCGCCCTACGACGAGCTGTCGTTGCCGTTCTTCTTTCCCTGGTTGCACCTGGACGGGGACGCCCTCGCCCCGGTGGTCCGGAATGTCGTCCGGCGTGTCCTGGGAGACCAGGCCTCCATGCTGACCGTCATCGAGGACGGACAGGACACGCCGCTGGTGCTCTACGAGCGGGTGGAGGATGGCCTGTTCAAGCTCTGGCGGCTGTACAAGGGCGAGACCGTCGAGCAGGTGCGCGCGCTGCTCGCCGACGAGGACCTGCCCATCGCCTACACCAAGCGGGTCACGATCCAGTGTCTGCGGGACATGAGGGAGGCTGAAAGGCTCTTCATCGAGGACGGGCACCGGGAGCGGCACACCAGCCGCGTTGTGAAGCTTCTCATCGAGAACCGGCCGCCCGCCGATGAGCCGGAGGTCCCGGAGCAGGCACCGTCCATCTACGCCCAGTTCGACATCCGCCAGCAGGTCGTCCTCGAGCACCCCGAGGAGGTGGGGCGGGAGCCCAATCTCATGATCGAGCCCCTGCCGCCCGCCCTGCTCGGCGCCCTGTGTGCCCTCCGCGACGTGCATATCCAGCCTCCGGAAGAGGGGGAGACGCCGGGGCTGCCGCTGGCGGGACTTCTGCCCAACATCTGGGTCACGACCGGAGATGGCACGCTCCACATCGAGCTGGGGGCCGGCACGGATCTCACCGTCTCGGAGTCCCTGATACTGGAGATGGCCGACGTGCTCTCCAACGTGCGCGACCTGCGGGGCGCCTGGCAAGCGCTCTCACAGGTTGTGGCCCGTGAGATGCCCTACGGGGGCCTCAACTTCGGTACGCCGGGGCTCACCGGCCGGCTTATCAGAGCCGTCACACGCCCCTTCCGCAAAGAGGCCATGACCCTGCTGCGCACCCTGCGATGGACGATGTCTCTGCTCGGCTCGCCCCTTCAGTTCGTCGTGCAGACCGGCTCCACCGGTCTGCTGGTGAACTTCACTGACGGTGACCTCTCGCGCGTTGACCTGCTGGAGATGTCGGCGGACGCGCCGCTCCCCCAGGAGTGGCGGCGGCTGTGCGCGGATCGCCGCGTGGGCTTCGTGCACTTCATCTTCAGGCTCGACACAACGCCCGGAGCCGCCCTCCGAGACCGCGTGGAGGGAAACACCCAGTCCGGCTCCGACGCCGCCCCTCCCTCCATTACGCTGGGCGCACAGAGGCGGATCCAGTACTACCCGGACAATGCCATCGCCAATGAGCTTGCCCGGCACTTCCTGGGCTTGGGCATGCTCAACGTGGTGGATCTGGTGCCGGACCTGTTCGCATCGTGACGAGTCGGTGAGGCGCGATGCTTGAGTTCCGCTTGCGGATGTATACCATCGGCCAGAACATGCGCTGGCTGGTCATTGTGCTGGCCGGGGGCATCGTCACCTTCGGCGCTCCCGCGGAGCGCTCGCACGCGGGGATCGTCTACCTGATGCTGGTGGTTGCGTCGGCGTACAACCTGGCGCTGTACGTGATTCCGTGGAAGCGTCTGGAGGAGGAGGGGCGAGGCAACTGGGTGGCGGTGCCCTACGTGGTGGGGGACTCGATCTGCATCGGGATCGTGGTGTTCGCCACGGGCGGCATGGAGAGCAGCTTCTACATTGCCTACATCCTGCTGGTGGTGTGGATGGCGATCTACCCGGGCATGCGCGAACACCGCTGGCTGTGGGTGATCGTGGTCGCCTCCTACTTCGTGGCCGTGTTCTGGGACGGGGAGCTGACCCCGCAGACGGTGTACAGCTTCCTGATGCGCACCCTCATCTTCGGCTTCGTCGCCTGGCTGACCAGCCAGATCGCGCGCAAGCCTAAGTTCGCCGTCTCCAAGCTTGAGAGCGCGGTGCGCGATCTCACCGACGGCGTCGTGGTGCTGGACAACGAGGGGCAGGTGCTCCTGATGAACCCTCGCTCGGTAGAGCTTCTGGGGGTCCCGGAGGCCGAGGCCCTCGGCCAGCCAATCGCGGGCGATACCGTCCCTGATGCGCTCGCCCCCCCCCTGCAGAAGCTGATTGCCCCTGCAGAGGAGACCGCTCTCGTCAGCGAGGAGGCCGTGCGCACCCACGAGGTGGCGCTTGGGAGTGAGCGCGAGCGCGTCGTCCGCGTCCACACCGTCCCGTACCGCGATGACCGCGGGCGGGCTCTGGGCGAGATGAAGGTGCTGCATGACGTCACGGACCTCAAGGAGCTCGACCGCCTGCGGGCCGAGTTCATCTCGGCCCTTACTCATGATCTGTGCAATCCGCTCAGCACCGTGAAGACCATACTCAGTATCATAGGCGGAGACGCAGGTGCTGGCGGAGCGCTGGCGAAGGCACTGCCAGACGGTGGGACCGCAGAGCCCACTGGGATATCGTCTCCCCGCTCCAGAGGCGCGTTAGCCGTGGGCTGGGGGGTTTCGCTCCGCTCATTCGTCCGCTCAGGGCTGCATGGCAGATGGGTCAGTACCACATTGCGGGCAGTAGGACTGATGGTGACAAGTCCAGGAGTGACTCACAATGGCGATCCTCGGACAGCACATGCTTGTGGCTCTCTGCCTGGCCGTGTTGACGGTGATCTCAGTAAGCTCCTGTGCCCAGCAGGAGCCGCGGGGTCGGTATGAGATCGCCTATTCCACGTATCTCGGCGGCGCTGAAGGCGAGCAGGCCCGCGAGGTGATCCCCTACGCCGACGGCTCTGTCCTCATCGGCGCGCAGACGAGCTCGCAGGACATCCCGACGACCGAAGGCGTGGTGCAGCCCGAGTACGCGGGCGACGATCCGAACCTGGGGCACGGGGGGATCTACGGCGGTGACTGCTACCTCGCCAGGCTCAGCGCTGACGGCAGCAGGATCCTCGCTGCCACCTACTTCGGCGGCTCGAAGCAGGAGCGGAACGTCTACGGCATGGAGCTCGATGCAGACGGCAGCATCGTCATCACGAGCATGACGCGCTCCCCGGATCTTCCCACCACCGAGGGCTGCTTCCAGCCGCAGTACGGCGGTGGGCAGGGCGGCTGCTTCGCGGCCAAGCTCTCTGCCGACCTCACGCGTCTGCTGTGGTGCACCTACGTGGGCGGATCAGGCGATGAGTCCCCGCGAGGCGGCCTGGCGCTTGATGGCGAGGGGAACGTGTGCATCTTCGGCACGACTGCCTCCCGGGACTTCCCCACGACGCCCGCCGCCCATCGCACGGAGCGTAACGGCCCCAGAGACGCAACCATCACGATGCTGGCCTCTGCTGGGCGGATCGGCCACCGAGTTCTGCCTCATGCCGACGCTGGACGCGCACGGCAACATCGTCATCGTCGGTCAGACGGAGTCGCGCGATCTCCCTGTGACGCCCGACGCGCTGCAGCCGACCCACGGCGGCGGCAGCAGTGACGGCTGGCTTGGGGTGCTCACTCCGGACGGCACGGAGCTGCTCTACTGCACCTACCTCGGCGGCAGCGCCGGGGACATGGTGCGCAGCGTCGCGCTCGGTCCAGAGGGCGAGCTCTACCTGGTCGGGCACACCGAGTCAAGCGACTTCCCGGTGACCGAGGCCGCCGCCCAGACCAGGCATGGTGGGAAGAGCGATGCCTACGTGGTGAAGCTCGTGCCACGAGGGTGACGAGGCGGGCGCCAGAAGGCGCTCTTGACGACGGCGGGCGCAGACCCACGGGGAACTGCTCGCTCGCTTGAAGGAAGTTCGCCACCGGCCGGGAACTTTCACCAGCGCCGCACTACCCCAGCGATGGGCGCAGGCGGGAGGTGTCCGGATGGGGCGGTGTCATCGCCTTGTTGTCCTCGCACTCCTGCTGTCGGTGCTGCCGCCTGCGCCCTCCCGTACCCAGCCCCTGACGCTCGCGGAGCTCGAGCAGCTCTTCGAGACCGACCCCGCGCAGGCTTTTGTCGAGGCGGAGCGCATGTTCGAGGAGCCTGAAGCCGACGGCGACCTGGATGAGATGATGGACATCATCCGACTGGTTGCTGACCGGTCCAAGCACTGCTTCTACTACGCGGTCGTCGAGGACATGTTCGATGCCGCCATCCCCCTGGCGGAGGCGAAGGGCCATTGGGCGGCTCTTGGCGAGCTCTATACGAGCCGCGGACGCCTGCTCATTTCGGCCACGTACTACCCCAGCGGCATGGATGCGCTGCCCATATACCTCCGATCGGCACGCTTTGCGGATCTCGCGACGGCCGCCTTTGAGAAGGCGGGCGAATCATCCGAGGATCTATCACAGCTCAAGTGGGAACTGAACGACTACGTGGATCCAGAACACAGAGCGGAGCAGCTTGCGAAGCGCTTGGAGTTGCGCGAGCAAAGATTTGCGGCCGAATTTGTCCCGCTGCTCACAGCGGTGGACTCGGCCATCGCCGAGGCGAGGGACGACGACGCCCTGGATCACATGGAGGAGATTGTTGATCTGTTCGAGGCTGACCCCCTGCTTCGGGGCTCAGACCATCTCATGGCGGAGGTGCGCGGGCGCCTCTGGCTCCGCGGCAGCGAGAGGTTCCTTCCGGCCCTGAGGCAGATCGTGGATACGCCGACTGCAGAAGGGCAGCGGCGATGGAAGATGTACGAGGCCCTGCTTGACGGCTGCTGGATACTGTGGAGCGGGTTGGACGATGACGCGTACCGCACGCAGTACTGGTGTCTGGAGCACCTCTACGCGAATCCGGAGTGGTATGAGCGGGGTGGTCCGCGGTTGATACAGAAAGCAAGCGGGTTCCGGCGCTTCTCGGAGGCTGATCGTCTCACCCGAGGGTATATCGCTCGTCTTCAAAGCCTCGGCCTGCCTTCGGGCCCCTCGCTGTGGTGCCTGCACGAGGCCACTCCGCCTGACCTGCGCCGGGCAATAGTAGAGATGTGGCTGATGGGCAAGAAGTTCCCGGCAAGCCCAAGCAGCTTGTACTGGGCGCTGCACCGCACCGCGCCGCCCGATCAGAAGCAGCTCTGGTACTACGAGACGGGCCTGCAGATCATGCATTACCTCTCCGAGATCGAGGACCTTGGGCATAAGTCCAACGCCGCCCGCGACGCCGGCAGGCTCTTCCACGCAGCGGATCGCCCGGAACTGGCGGAGCAGGCGAACGCTCTGGCAGAGCAGCTTGAGGCGCAGGCGCCGGCAGCGGTGGCGCAGAGCGCGCTGGCGACGGCCCAGGTGGCCGCGCGTGAGGAGCGGTGGCAGGACGTCATCGCGACGCTGAAGCCACGGCTCGCCGACGTCGAGGCCGGCTCGTCTCTTGTCAACGCGCACGTGCTGCTGGCGACGGCCTGCCGCCGCCTCGAGGATCTGGAGGCCGCCACCGTCTGGTTCCAGCGCGCGCGGGAGCTCGTGCGGGGACTCGACCTGTCCGCCGGCGAGCGGATCAACCACCTGATGTCGCTGGCCACGGTGGCTGAAGATAGCTCCTCAAAGCTGTCGCTGCTGGATGAGGCCCACGCCGTCGCCGATCAGGCCGGTCTGAGCATGCTCGCCGAGCAGGTGGCGAATCAGCGGGCGTCGCTCGGGCTCGAGGAGGGCGATCTGCCCGCCGCGCGCGATGCGCTGATAGCCGTGATCGACCGGACGGAGGAGAGGCGGCAGCGGCTGGCCTTCGACCCGCGGCTGCGGCAGGAGTGGTTCGCCGACAACATCGGGCCGTATCGCCAGCTCATGCGGGTGGCCGCGTTGCAGGCGGACGCGGGGCTGGCGCTTGCCTGCGGGGAGCGGATGCGCTCGCGGGTGCTGCTGGATCAGCTCGCCTGGCGGAAGGTGGACATGGCGGTGCGGCTGCCCGAGGCCCTTCGCCAGCGGCTGGTGGAGCTGCGCAACATGCGGCGGGAGGCCTACGGGCTGCTGGCGCAGGTGATGGGCGGCGGAGAGACACCCTCGGGCGACACTGACCACCGCGGCCTGTACATGCCCATTCGGGGGCTGTACATGCCGATTCGGGGGCCGCTTGACAGCGGCGAGGCGGCCACGGAGGCTGACGTGCAGCGGCTGCGCGGCCTGCTTGATGACCTCGCCGCCGAGGAGGCGGCGCTGGCGTCGGCGATCCGGGAGCAGGTGCCGGCCTACGCGCGGGCGTCGCAGGTCACGATCCCCTCCGGCGAGGCGCTGGTGGCGGAGGTTGCGAGGCACGCGGGGCTGGCGGTGCTGCACTACACCTTCGCCGACGAGGGCCTGGTGGTGGTCGGCGCCTGCGGCGGCGACCTGCGGGTGCGGCTGATTGAGGCGGATCGCGAGGCTCTCTACCAGCAGATCGGGCGCCTCCGGGAGGCCATCTGGGAGCGCACGGACGAGGCCTACGGGCTGGCCGCCGCGTTGTACAAGACGCTCGTCCAGCCCGCGGAGGGCGTCCTCGCCGGCGCGGATCGGCTGTGGATCGTGGCCGACGGCGCGGTGCAGCTTGTGCCCTTCGCGGCGCTGATCGACGGACGCAACCGGTATCTGGGCGCGCGCATGCCGATTGCCTTTGCACCATCGCTGACGCTGGCGCTGTCATCGCGGGGCGAGCGGGAGGCGGCGTCTCGGGAGGCGGTGGTCGTGGCGGCTCCCGAGACCGGGGCGTCACAGATCACATTCCCAGAGGGCGATGACGGTCGCGGGCTGTATATGCCGATCCGGGGGATGTACATGCCCATCCGCGGGTCCTACATGCCGATCCGGGGCGAGGGCGTGTCGTCGGCGCTGACCGCGATGGCGATGGTCCCGCTGCCGGAGGCGAAGGCGGAGGGCGACGCCGTGGCCAGCCGTTTCGACGACACGGTGTTACTGAGCGGTGCGGAGGCCACGAAGTCCCGGCTGAGCGAGGTTGGTGGCGACTGCGACGTGCTGCACATCGCGACGCACGGCTATGCGGATCCGGACTTCTCGGACTTCTCGGGCCTGCTGCTGGCCGCCCCGGAGGGCGGCGAGACTGCCTACGAGGTGCTGACGGCAAGTGAGGTGTATGGCTGGCCGCTGACGGCGCGCCTCGTGACCCTTTCTGCCTGCCAGACCGCGCTGGGGCGGGACGTGGAGGGCGAGGGGATCCTCGGCCTGTCGCGTGCCTTCATCTACGCCGGCGCCCAGGACGTGGTATGCAGCCTGTGGCCAGTGTCTGACGAGAGCACCCGGGAGCTGATGACGGCGTTCTACGAGGCGCTGTCGGAGGGCGCGATGGTTGAGAAAGCGCTGCAGCGGGGCCAGAACGCCCTGCCACAGACGGGCGACAAGGCCCACCCCTTCTACTGGGCCGGCTTCATTGCCGTCAGAGGGCCGGGATAGCCGATTGGCGAAGACGAGGCTGTGCTCAGCCACGACAGAGGTGGGAGGGCCGCGGTGACTGAGGCGAGATGCCCTGAGTGCGGGCGGCTGGCGGCGGCTGGCGATCGCTTCTGCTCGCGCTGTGGCACGGCGCTGCAGCACGGCGCGCGATCGCCCCAGACGCCCGATGCGCGGGCGTCCCTGGAGGAGATGTTTGCGCATCTGCGTTCAGGTGAGCAGCGCCTGGCGACGGTGCTGATGGCTGACGTGACGGGCTTCTCGGAGCTGGCCGCGCAGGCGGAACCAGAGTGGCTGTTCAACATTATCAACGAGCTGATGACAGAGCTCGCGGAGTGCCTGGTGGGACATGGGGCGCACATCGACAACTATGTAGGCGACGAGGTCGTGGCTCTGTTTGGCGTGCCCATGGCCCAGGAGCGCTCAGCCGAGCGGGCGCTGCTGGCGGCGCTTGCCATGCAGGATCGGATGCGGGCGCTGAACGATGAGGGCCGATTCGGCGGCGTCCGACTCGAGATGCACACCGGGATCAATATCGGCCGGGTGATGGTCGGCCCGATCGGCCACGTGGGCTACACCGACTATACCGTTATCGGCGACAGCGTCAATGTCGCAAAGCGCCTCGAGGACGAGGCGCCGCCGGGCGAGACGTTCGTCAGCCGGGCTGTCCGCGACGCTGTGGGGGCGGCGTTCGAGTTTGAGCCTGCGGCCCGCCTGCGGATCGCAGGTGGCGAGCGTGAGATAGAGGCCTTCCGCCTGGTGGGAGCCGACCAGGCCCAGCTCTCCCAGCGACACGTGTTGCTCGAACGCCCGGCCAGTGCAGCGCGAAGAAGCGAGCTGCAGCGCCTTCAGGGCTACGCCGAGGCTGTCCGCGGGGGCGCCGGTCTCGCCGTGGCGGTCATCGGTCCGCCCGGGATCGGCAAGACGCATCTCATCACAGACTGGCGGGAGTCGGCCTCAGCCTCAGGCTTCCGCGTTGTCTCCACCACCTGCCACGCCTGTGGGACCTACTTCCCCCTGCTGCCGCTCGCTGACGTAGCCGCCAGGATCATCGGTTTGCAGGTGCGCGGTTGGCCGCCGGCCGTTGTCGGCGACGTTCACGGGGCGCTGGAGGCAGTGGCGATCAGTGGCGCGGACCGCGACCTGGTGCGTCAGCTCCTCAGCCTCGTCGTGGAGGCGCCGGAGCAGGGCCCCGATGACCTGCCGGGGCGACTCGCGGCGGCCCTGTCGGAGCTGACACGTGCGCTGGCGGGAACCCGGCCGCAGCATACAGCTCGACGGCACGGCGGAGCGCCAGAAGCGACTTCGGGTGTACACCTTGTGCGCATCCGCACTGGCGCAGGTGACGGCACGGCCAGCCAGGTGATCTACCACTGCACCTCGACAGGTCGCCTTTGGCGCAGCAGGAGCTGTAAGAGAGGCCGGGGCCCCCGGGCTCTCTTGGTGATTGGACTTACAGGAGTGCTGGCTCCCGGTTACCGTCAGAATCCGAACTTCTCTGCCGGTGACCATCTACTGCGCCATCGCCCGGCAGCGTAGGAAGCGCTGGTTCCGGCTCCACCTCAGAGATGACCCGACGCTCTCCAATCTGAGTCTTCGCCCCGAACTCCAGACCAGACGTGAGACACCGGAAGACAGAAGACAACGGTTTCAGGGCATGCTCGACTCCGGCGAGGCCGAGAGCCGGGCCCATCTGGCGCGCAAGCTCGGGTGTTCGAGGGCATGGGTGACGAAGGTCTTACGGGCGAACTCGGAGTGACGCCCTGGGGTCCGGAAGAGCCAATAGGCTCGGCTGCAGCTGAATGCCCTGCTGCAGGTGCGTCGCCAGGGGGTTCGGACGCTCCGTACGCCCATCAGTGGTAGACGTCTGCCTAAGTTATGCGCCTTTTTCGGCTTGGCGGGAAGGTTCTCAGTCAGGTCGTGGCGCACCTGTTGGTGAGCGATCATCGGAGCCTTTCGGTCTCCCGAGGAGGTCAGATGATGCCCGCCGACAGCAC
>JAYENL010000113.1:0-39061 GCA_034722055.1 Armatimonadota bacterium | reverse complement strand
GGTGCCCTCCGGAGCGGCGGGGCTTCAGACCCGCCGGCCGTTGTCGTGAGCCGTTGGCCCCCTCTCCCGCCCGCGAGCGGAGCGAGCCAGGGAGAGGGGGATGCCCGAACCCACGGTTCGGGCAGGGGGTGAGGCAACCAACGGCGGGCCGGACGGTGGTCCGGCCCCTCCACGCGAGCTTCCGCTCGCGTAACGGCACGACAACTGCAGGCCCAGACCGCGTAGGTGAGGCTTCCGCAGACTGCGCCGCAGTCTCACCGACAACAACAACCGCTCGCGTAACGGCAGGCCGGCCGTCGCTGATGCGTCCGTGCGAGACCACCGGGCCCCGCCCACCGGTCGCCCTTGACACCGGCTCGCGGCTGGGCGAGAATCACCGAGGCGGGGCAGCAGGTAAGCGGGACATCGAGTCCGAGCCGGTTGCTCGCGGCATGAACCGACGGGCCGAGCAAAGCGTCGATGCCAACGCTCGCGACGCCTTCGAGGAGGACTATGCGTGTCCGAGCTGCGCAAAGATCCCATCGTTGATCGCTGGGTGATCATCGCCGCCGAGCGGGGCAGGCGCCCCACGGACTTCGAGGCCCCCGAGCCCACTGCGCCCGGCGCGGCCTGCCCGCTGTGTGAGGGCAACGAGCGCATGACGCCCCCGGAGATCTGGGCGCTGCGCCCCGACGGCAGCCAGCCCGACGCGCCCGGCTGGCAGGTGCGGGTGGTGCCCAACAAGTTCCCGGCTCTGCGCATCGAGGGCGATGTCAACCGGCGCGGCATCGGCATCTTCGACCTCATGGACGGCATCGGCGCCCACGAGGTGATCATTGAGGCTCCCGATCACTCCTGGCGGATGGCGGACGGCCCCCCGGAGATGATCCAGCGCGTGCTGCTCGCCTATCAGGCTCGGCTCCAGGACCTCTATCGCGACGATCGGTTCCGCTACTGTGTGATCTTCCGCAACTACGGGCCCGACGCCGGGGCCTCGCTGAGCCATCCTCACTCCCAGATCATGGCCGTGCCGGTCACGCCTCGACGGGTCAAGAGCAAGCTGGACGCGGCGCTGGCATACTACGAGCGCAAGGAGCGCTGCATCTTCTGCGATGTGGTGGCGCAGGAGCTGGCGTTGGAGGATCGCATCGTCATCGACGACGGGCAGTTCGTGGCCTTCGCTCCCTTCGCCTCGCGCTTCCCCTTCGAGCTGGCGATCTATCCCAGGGCGCACTCCCACGACTTCTGCGCCGTGGACGAGGAGGGGCGGGCCTCGCTGGCCCGCGTCATACACCAGTGCCTGGCCTATCTGCGGCCCGCACTGGGCGCGCTCTCCTACAACTTCGTGGTCAACGTGGCCCCCAACCCCACCAGGCGCCCCGGCAGGCCGCACTACTGGTCCACGCTGGAGCTGGACTACCACTGGCATATTGAGATCCTGCCCCGCGTCACGCAGATAGCCGGCTTCGAGTGGGGCACCGGGTTCTACATCAACCCTGTGGCCCCGGAGGACGCCGCGCAGTTTCTGCGCGACTTGATAGCAGACGCCGAGCCCAGGACGCGGTCAGGGGAGGTGACTGTGCCAGGTGAAGGGCCATGATTCCGGCGCAACGCAGGTGCAGGAGCTAGACGCGATCCCGTGCCCCTGCCCGCTGTTCAACCACGTTCCGGTCGCCATGCTCCTGGCGGATCGGGAGCTGAACGTGATCGAGGGCAACCACGCCTTCTGGTCGCGCGTGTGCGGCTGCGCTCCGGTGCCGGAGGGCACACCCCTCCGCGACGCCCTCCCCGCCGAGCTGTTCAGCGGCGTGGAGAGGGCCCTGACGCAGGCGGTTGAGAACGGCGAGCCCACGGAGGTGCCGGGCCTGCGCCTGTACAGTTCCGGCCAGCCCCAGCGAGTGATAGACCTGCGGGTCTCCGTTGTCTCAGGCGGCGATCGGCGCGTGATCATGATCGCGGCCAACACCGTCCCCGACACCGGCCGCCGCCTCGCAGAGCTGACCCTCCTCAATGACATGGTGCGCGTGCTGCGGCAGGAGACGGAGATCGATCCCGTGCTCTTTGCCGTCCTCACCTGTGCCACCGCCGGCACCGGCGGCATCGGCTTCAACCGGGCCTGGCTGCTGGTGGTGGACTCCACCGGCCAGTGGCTGGAGGGCCGCATGGCGCTGGGGCCCAGCAGCGAGGAGGAGGCCCATGAGATCTGGGCGCGGGTGGCCGCCGAGCCCCACAGCCTGGACGACTTCACGGCCGCCTACGGACGCTGGGCCGAGCGGGAGTGCAAGCCCCTGCAGGAGAAGGTCCGCTCGCTGCGCTTCTCCATGGAGGATGACGCCGACCGGGTGCCGGTCCTCGCCGCCGCACAGCGCCGCGCCATCAAGATCGAGAACGCATCCGAGGACGAGCGGGTCGGCGACGAGCTGCGGGAGCTGCTCAACGTCGAGGAGTTCGTGGTGGTGCCCATGATCGTCTCCGACCAGCCACGGGGCGTGTTGATGGCCGACAACCGCTACTCCCGAGAGCCCATCAGCGACGGCGACATCCGGCTGCTGACGCTCTTCGCCCAGCACGCCGGCCTGGCCATCGAGTCCGCCCTGGCCTACGAGGAGATCCAGCAGGGCCGCAAGGAGCTGGAGACCGCCTACACCAGCCTCCAGCACGCCCAGGCGGAGCTGGTTCGGGCCGAGCAGCTCGCGGCCATCGGCGAGATGTCCGCCCGCATCGCCCACGACCTTCGGAACCCTCTGGTCACCATCGGCGGCTGGGCCCGCGACCTCGAGGAGGACCCCTCCGACCCGGAGGTAGTGCGGCACGCCGCCGAGATCATGGCCAATGAGGCCGCCAACCTCGAGGAGATCCTCTCCATGCTCCTCGAGCCCATGGCGGAGAGGCAGCTTCACCTGCGCCCGATCGATCTCAACAGCCTCGTGGTGGATCGCGCGCTTGCCTGCGAGAGCGCGCTGGAGGACCGGGGCATCGACCTGCGCCTCAACCTCGCGGAGGGGCTGCCACGGGTCCGCGGCGACATCGCCCACCTTCGCCGCTCGCTGCAGAATCTCATTGACAACGCCGCCGACGCCACGCCCGAAGGCGGGGCCATCACCCTCTCCACCTGGCAGGACGAGGAGAATGTCTGGCTGCGCATCGAGGACACCGGCGCCGGCTTGTCGAAGGAGGCCAGTGAGCGGATCTTTGACGCCTTCTACTCCACAAAGCACTACGGCAGTGGGATAGGGCTGGCCGTGGTCTGGGACACAGTCCGCTCCCACGGCTTCGACATCGACGTCGAGAGTGAGCCCGACCAGGGCACCATGTTCACGATCCGCATCCCGAAGATGCACACCGTACAGGACGGCGACGACGAGGGCAACGAGGTATCAGGGTGACGCCGCACAGCGGGATCAAGGGCGGGGCTTGGTCAAGCCATGAGCGGATTGGAGGAGAGGGATCATGGTAGATAGTGACCAGGTGTCTGCAGAGGAGAGTGGCGACGCACGCATCCTGTTCGTGGACGACGATCCCAGTCAGCGCGAGATGTACCGCCGGCGGCTGGAGCGCAAGGGCTACGAGGTGCAGCTCGCCGAGAGCGCCGACAGCGCCGTTGCGCAGCTCCGGAGGGAGCGCCCGGCCTGCATTGTGCTCGACATCGCCATGCCCGGCAGGGACGGCCTCAGCGCGCTTCAGGAGTTCCTCGACATCGACCCGTCGGTTCCGGTGATCATCAACACCGCGTACCCGGCGTATGCCGAGAACTTCCTGTCCTGGGCCGCCGACGCCTACATCGAGAAGAGCTCCGACCTCGAGCCCCTTCTCGACGCCATACAGAGCGCAGTCGCCACCCAGAGGCGCTGACACCACCACCCCAACACTTTCGCACCTCGTCAGGGGGCCGGACCAGTTGGCTCTGACCAGAGAGCAGACCGGCGACGTCCTCACACTGTTACTTGCCGGGGGGCAGGGCCAGCGGCTGCGACCACTCACCGAGCGTCGGGCCAAGCCCGCCGTGCCCTTCGGCAGTGTCTACCGCATCATTGACTTCACGCTCTCGAACTGCGTCAACTCCTACTTCCGCCGCATCTATGTGCTCACCCAGTACGAGTCCGTCTCCCTCAACCGCCACATCCGCGAGGTCTGGAGCATCCTCAGCCCCGAGCTGGGCGAGTACGTGGAGATCGTCCCACCCCAGCAGCGCCTGCCCAACCGCTGGTACCTGGGCACCGCCGACGCCGTCTTCCAGAACCTGTACATCCTCCAGCAGGAGCGCCCCAGATGGGTGCTCATGGTGGGCGGTGACCACATCTACAAGATGGACTACGCCCTGCTGCTGGAGGAGCATATCGCTCGCCAGGCCGACGCCTCCATCGTCTCCATCGACGTGCCCCTTGAGGAGGGCGGCAAGTTCGGCGTCATGAGCACCGACCAGAGCGGACACGTGGAGGCCTTCGCCGAGAAGCCCGACGCCCCCCGGCCCATGCCCGGCGCCGACGACCGCTGCCTGGCCTCCATGGGCATCTACCTCTTCAACACCGAGGTGCTGGTACGGGCACTGGTGCGCGACGCCAAGAGCCCCGACAGCAGCCACGACTTCGGCCACGACATCATCCCCAGGTTGATCGACGAGCAGAGCGTCTTCAGCTACAACATCAAGAGCGAGGGGCAGCCCGGCAACGGCTACTGGCGCGACGTGGGAACCCTCGACAGCTACTGGCGCGCCAACATGGACCTCATTGCCCGCTACCCTGAGTTCGACCTCTACGACACGGCCTGGCCGATCCGCTCGGGCACCGGTCATCGCCCACCCGCCAAGATCTGCGTCTCCACCGAGGGCACCATGGGGCGATTCGAGCAGTCGCTGCTGGCCCCGGGCGTGGTGGTCTCCGGCGGCGAGGTCCAGCGATCCATCATCGGCCCCCGCGTTGAGATTCACAACGAGAGCCACGTTGACGAGAGCGTCGTCATGGGCGGGACCCGCATCGGCAAGGGGGTGCGCCTGCGCCGCGCTATCGTGGAGGAGTCCACGGTGCTGCCTGATGGCATCGCAATCGGCTACGACCCGGAGCGCGACGGAGAGCGCTTCACAGTTACCGAAAGCGGCATCGTCGTCGTCCCAAACCGCGCTCCGCTGCAGTAGCGGGGAATAGGCAGCCATGAGGGTCCTGTTCGTCTCCAATGAGGTCGCGCCGTTCGCCAAGGTTGGCGGCCTGGCCGACGTGGCCGGCAGCCTCCCGCCCGCTATCGCCGCGCACGGGCCCGACATCCGGGTGGTCATGCCCCAGCACCGCTCCTGCCCCGCTGACGAGCAGTGCGCCGTGGCGCTGCCAAGCCTCAGCGTGCAGAGCCCCGGCCAGGCCCATGTCTGCCAGATTCTACAGACCCGCCTGCCGGGCTCGGAGGTGCCTGTCTACCTCATCAAGTACGATCCCTTCTTCGATCGCCCGGACGTCTACGGACCCGGTGGCACCGACTACCCGGACTCCCCGCAGCGGTACGCCTTCTTCGCCCGCGCCGCCCTGGCGCTGAACAGGGCCATCGGCTTCCGCGCCGACGTCATCCACGCCAATGACTGGCCGACGGGTCTGATTCCGGCATTCCAGGAGCTCAACCCACTCGGCTCGCCAACGCTCTTCACCATCCACAACCTCGGCTACCAGGGCCGCTTCCCCCTGGCTGTGGCCCCCGCCATCGACGTCGATCCGGCCTCACGCGCCATGCGGCTGCTGCAGTACCGCGGCGAGATCAATTACCTGGCCGCGGCGCTCAAGACCGCCACAGTCATCAACACCGTGAGCGAGCGATATGCCGAGGAGATCCAGACGACGGCCTTCGGCGAGAGGCTCGACCAGGTGCTCAGGAGGCGCTCCGACCGCCTCCACGGAGTGCTCAACGGCATCGACTACGATTACTGGAATCCGTCCACCGACCAGGCCCTTCCGGCCACCTACTCCGCCGGCGACCTCTCCGGCAAGGTCAGGTGCAAGGCGGCGGTGCAGAAGCTGGTGGGCCTGCCGGTGGATGACGACGCCCCGCTGGTCAGCGCCGTCAGCCGCCTGGCCGATCAGAAGGGCCTGGACATGCTGGCCGACGTCCTCCCCCACGCCATCGGCCTGCCCATCCAGTTCGTCCTCCTGGGCACCGGCGAGCCCGCACTCGAGGAGCGGTTCCGGCGGCTGGCGAAGGCCCACCCGGAGTCCATCGCCGCCTGCATCACCTACAATGAGGATCTGGCGCGTCAGATCTACGCAGGCGCCGACATGTTCGTGATGCCCTCCCGCTACGAGCCGTGCGGCCTCGGCCAGATGATGGCCATGGCCTACGGGACCGTCCCGGTGGTGCACTCCACCGGCGGGCTGGCCGACACCGTCACCGAGAGAGGCCCCCGGCAGAGCGGCTTCGTCTTTCACTGTCTGGAGATCGAGGAGATGATGGCGGCGCTGGACCGCGCCGTGCGGGCCTGGCGTGCTCGGGAGCAGTGGGCGGCCCTCGTTCGGACCTGCATGAAGCAGCGCTTCTCGTGGTCGGAGTCCGCCCGCCGCTACGTGAGCCTCTACGAGGAGGCCATGCGCCTGCACCCCTGACCATCCGCAGTCGCTGTAGCACGCGGACCTGCGCCGCGCCGCTCATCGTCGTATGTCGTTGCCGTCATGCCGTAGGGAGCGGCGGGCTGCCCAGCCCGCCGTCGTTGCCGTTGTCGCCGCTCCATGGACCGCGTGGGGCTGCCTCCTCTGGGTGCTTGGCGCCCTGTCGTCGTCCGGCCCCGGGCTCCCCTTCCCGAGCACGGGCCGTGCGCGTTCCGGCAGGTGCCCCGCCCTTCGCCGCGAACTGCCTCATGCTCCAGATCATCCCTGACATGTGAGGGTCACAATGAGAGCGATCATCGCGGTCCTCGTGGCGCTGCTGGCGGTCGTCCCTGCTGCGGCGCAGGACACCGACGGAGACGGGCTGTCCGACAGCCTGGAGGAGCAGCTTCTGACCGACCCGCAGTTCGCCGAGACGCTGGAGGTGGTGCTCGAGGACGATACCTACGAGCCCACCGCGCAGCGGCCTGCGCACTTCGATGTCACCCGCGTGCGCTTCGGCAACGTGGCTCGCGCTCGCTGGCTGTGGGCCATCGAGTTCGCGCAGCCTTACACCTTCGACAACACCACCCTCATTCTGTACGTGGACGCCGACAACAATCCTGAGACGGGCCGGCCGGGCATGGGCTGTGAGACCACCTACGGCCATCACACCGGCAGGCCGACACAGATGCTCTACGTTCCCAACGGCCGCGAGCAGTTCCCGCCCCCGCGCGTGGCCCTGGAGGACGGAGTCCTCTACATCTGCGCCGACCTTGCGCTGAATCAGCAGGAGGGCCGCTCGGTCTTCCGCATGTCCGTGCTCTCCGAGCAGGCCCAGCCACACGAGAGCCGGGACTCCACCGGCTGGCATGAGGTCATCGGCCCCGGCGATTCCGACCGTGAGAGGGTGAAGACGTTGGCCGACCTGGAGACGGGCGAGGGCTTCGAGGTCACGCAGGACATGGCGCTGCTGTGGGACATCCACGCCGACGAGCGCAACGCCATCATCAACGCTTTCCGCGACTGCGAGGGCGACGGATACGAGTACTACCACTCCGAGTACCGCTGGCCGGCCATGCGCCGCACCGGGGCCCAGGGGACCCTCACCACCACCGCGCCGACGGCGGGCCGCTACCACCTCGGCGCCGTGGTCTACGACAGCCCCGGTCGCGAGGTCTACGAGATGTCCGTCGGCGAGGAGGTCGTGGGCACCTTCATCGCCGAGGCCGACAACAGGCGCCAGCGGCTGTTCTTCACGCCCCAGCCGCTCCCCTTCAACGGCGGGGAGGCGATAGCGCTCCGCTCCGCCGGCGACGGCCCGGCGATCGTCGAGGACATCGTGCTGCTCGCGGAGCGCCCGCAGAAGCTGACCCCGCCACGGGAGCTGGCCAATCTGGAGGTCACCTGGGACTGGGATCGCGAGTGCATGCGCGCGACCTGGATTACGACCTGGCCCGTGGCCTGCACGCTCCGCCTCGGCGAGCAGGAGATCGCCGAGGAGGAGCCCCTGCAGAACCATCGCGTCTACCTGCCGGAGCTGGAGGCCGGGCGCGAGTACGAGCTGACGGTGAACGCGGCCGAGGCGGGCCAGCACGCTGTCCAGTTCGTCGCCGGCGAGCCCCAGGTCGCGCAGAGCGCTGTGGCTCGCGAGAGCGTCGCGCTGACGCTGCTCAATGATGGGCGAGAGCTCCCGGCCGGCTATCCGCTCACCTCGGGCATCCCCTTCCCGGAGGGTGTCCTGGGCAGCGTGGATGACCTCCGCCTGCTCGACGCCGACGGCGCCGAGCTGCCCCTGCAGGCGCGGCCGCTGTCCCGCTGGCGCGATGGCTCCATCCGGGTGGTCCTGCTCGACACCGCCCTGCCGGCGGCGACCCGCGACGGCGCTCGGCTCACCCTCGAGTACGGTCGCGGCGTGACCCGCGCGGAGGTCGTTGACCCGGTGACGGTCACGCGGCAGGGCGAGGCGCTGACCGTGAGCGCGGCGGGCCTGAGTGCGGAGTTCGACCTCCGGGACAGCGGCCTCTTCACGGCGCTGAGCCGCGGCGGTGAGCCGATCACCGACCCCGGCCGCCCGACGCGCATCACCATCGTGGACGAGCAGGGCAATGTCTACGACACGCTCGGCCCGCCTGAGGAGGTAACCATCGAGGAGGCTGGGCCGCTGCGGACGGTGGTTCGCATCGACGGGCATCACACCGGTGACGCCGGCGAGTTCTTCGACTACCAGATTCGCCTCACGTTCTTCGGGCGCTACCCGGCGGTGAGAGTCACCTACCGGTGGGGCAACGACATGTCGGGGCCGGAGTTCCGCCAGTTCCAGGCCATCCGCTTCGAGCTGCCGTTGGCGACCGAGGACGCGGAAGTGCTGATCGGCGCCGATGAGCCGGTCCCCACGACGCTGACGGGTGAGACCGGCCTTGTCCAGCTTCGCGATGACAGCTACACGGGAGCCGCCGAGGGCCGGCGGGCGCCCGGCTGGGTATCGGCCGGCGACGTGACGCTGGCCTGCGCTGACTTCTGGCAGCTCTACCCGAAGGGCATCGGCGTCAGCAACAGCGCGCTCTTCGTGGACATCTGCCCGGACTTCGCAGAGGGCGAATACGACGACTGCTCGGAGCTGGAACTCTACAAGCTCTACTACTACCTCCAGAACGGCGTCTACAAGGTCCGCCAGGGCGTCACGAAGGTCCATGACCTGTGGCTGGACCTGGGCCCAACGGACGGCGACACACTCGGGGCCCTGGCGGGCGAGCCGCCGGTAGTGGCGGCGAGGCCGCGATGGTACGCCGACAGCGGGGTCTTCGGCGAGTTCGTCCCCGAGACGGCCGGTCGCACGCCACGGTACGACGACGTCTGCGATCGCGTCTACGAGCGCTACGTGAGCCACATCCAGTCCGTGCGCGAGTACGGGATGCTCAACTTCGGGGACATGTGGGGAGAGCGCGGCGCCAACTGGGCCAACGGGGAGTATGACCACCACCACTCGGCCGCACAGCTCTTCATGCGCAGCGGGCACTTCGACTGGCACCAGCGGATGCGCGACATGGCCCGCCACGACATCGACGTGGACCTGTGCCACTGGCACGATACCGAGGGCTACACCGGCGCCTCCTGGACGCACTCCGTCGGCCACACCGGCTCCTACATCGACGAGCGGTACCAGGGCGAGTACGGGAGCCCGCGGGCCGGCCAGACCCCCACGCACACCTGGACGGAGGGCACATGCGAGTACTACCTGCTGACCGGCGACCCCACAGCCATCGAGGCCGTGCGCATGATCTCCGACCACTACGGCGGGGCCTACATCAACAACTACGACTTCACCAACGGCCGCGTCCCGGGCTGGCATCTGATCCTCACCATCGCCACCTACCGCACCACCGGCGACCCCTTCTACCTCAACGCCGCCAGGATCATCGTCGATCGCATCATGGAGCGGCGCACCCCAGGCAGCGGCTGGGCCAGGCAGCTCGTGCCCGGCCACTGCCACTGCTGGCCGCGCTGCCGGGGCGCCTGCAGCTTCATGCAGGGGATCCTGGGCGTCGGCCTCCGCGAGTACTACAAGGAGACCGCCGATCCGCGCGTGGAGGAGGCCGTGCCGGACGCCGCGCGCTACGTCATCGACGAGATGTGGGAGGATGACGTGGAGATGTTCCGCTACACCTCTTGCCCCGAGAGCAGCCTCACAGCCTCGCGGTCCGACACGCTCGGCGGCCTGATGCTCTTCGCCTGGGGGCTGTCGGGCGACCCGCTCTTCGCCGACGTCGCGGTTCGCTCCATGAACCTGAACCTCGACGTGCTGAGCAGCATCTCGCACGTCCGATGGACCCCGTACATCGTCTACGCGCTGGACCGGCTGCACCGCCTGCAGGAGCCCGGCTTCGGCGGCGAGCGCGGCGCCACGATCATGCTCCGCAACGAGGGCCCGGAGGCCTTCCAGCTCCGGGTCTTCGACCGCGAGGGCGCGCCGGCCCCGGCCGCTGCCGCCTCCCTGACTGGACCGGACGGCGGGCCCCACCATCCGTCCGACGACGGGCGCATCATCGTCGAGAGCCCGCAGGAGGGCCTCTACGCGCTGCACCTCGAGGACGGCACCGGCCCCTGGCAGGTCACCTGCTCGCTCAACCGCATGGTGGCGTCGCTGGACGGTGGCCTGGAGGTGGACGTGCCCGCTGATGGCTGCCGGCTCTACCTGCGGCCGTCGGCCAACGCCGAGGGGCGCTCCATCGCACTCGAAGCCGTCCAGGGGAGGGTCGAGAGCCGGCTGGTTGCACCGTCGGGTCAGGTGATCGCGCCCGACGCCCAGGCCATGGCCTCCGCCCAGGCTGCAGAGGGCGGCCTCTATGAGCTGGAGCTGTCGGGGCCGGGCCGCGTCCGGCTCTCCGGCGATGGCTGGGCCCCCTGGGCCTCGGCGTATCGCGGCCGGTGGTTCAACGCCTCCGCGCCCACGGTGCGGATCGAGGGCGGGACGACACTGGCGCCGGGAGAGGGCCGCGTGGTCCGCCTCTCCGCGACCACCGAGGACTACGATGGCGACGTGGCCGGCGTGCGATGGATCCTGCCCGACGGCCGCGAGATGCAGGGCGAGCGGATCGAGTTCGAGCCCCCTGCCGGCATCCAGAGGATGGAAATCCGCGCCATCGTCGAGGACGCCCAGGGCAATACCGGCGAGGATGTCACACAGGTGCGCCTGCCCCACCCCGCACTGGCCGATGCGCAGGGCGCCATTACCATCCAGGCCGAGGACTTCACCGGCCAGGGCGGGGGCGAGGTGCTGGTGACCGAGCGCGTGGCGAGCGTCGGCCAGATCATCACGCAGTGGCATGCCGACGAGGGGCACTGGCTGCAGTGGCAGTTCGAGGTGCCCGAGGAGGGCGACTACTTCATCTGGGCCCGCTACGCCACCGACTGCGAGGAGGCCGTCCGCAGCCTCGTGATCGACGGCCAAAGCCCGGCCGAGGGCTACGACGACCTGCGCTTCGCCCGCACCGGCGGCTACTCCACGACCGAGGATAACTGGGAGACGAAGCGCCTCGATCCGCCGGTGCACCTCATCGCCGGCCTGCATTCGCTGCGCATGACGAACCTCGGTGAGGGCCTGGCGCTGGACTACATCAGCCTGGTGCCGGTGAGGTAGACAGCGCCTCGCGAGAGGGCTATCATGAGAGCGAAAGGAGGATCGCAGATGACTACCAGCGCCGCGGACAAGCATCTGGAAAAGGCCTGGGAG
The DNA here is from genome assembly GCA_034722055.1 of Armatimonadota bacterium. Classification (GTDB taxonomy): domain Bacteria; phylum Armatimonadota; class Zipacnadia; order Zipacnadales; family UBA5352; genus JAYENL01. Next base: position 27,295 of record JAYENL010000113.1, on the reverse strand, counting down.
ATGGCCCGACAGCTTCCGGAGTTCCGGAAGTACGAGCTCATCGACTTCATCGAGTTTCTTACTGACAGAGCTGCAGAGGACGACGTCTGGGAGCCCGACGAGGAACAGCTCGAAGCCCTGAGGGCCTTCTTCGCTGGTGAGGGGGAACCCGGCGTCCCTCTGGAAGAGGTGGAGCGAAAGTCGGAGGAGCTCGGTGAAAACGTACTCGATTGAGTTCACGTCTCGAGCAGAGAGGCAGTTGCTCCGCCTTGAGCTTCAGATCCGCCGCCGACTCCTTGACAGAATCAGGCTCCTCTCGGAATGGCCTGCGGAGGAACTTGATGTCAGGCCTCTGAGAGGCCAGCTTGAGGGCATGTACCGGTTGCGCGTCGGGCGCTATCGGGTGATCTTCGCCATCGATCATTCCCGCCGCATCATATCAGTGCGTGAAGTCGGTCACCGCGGCAGCGTCTACCGATGACCGATCCATAGCTGCCCGCCGCCCGCGCCGTCCGGATGACCAAGCTCGCCGAGGGGCTGGCGCTGGACTACATCAGCCTGGTGCCGGCGCGGGAGTGAGTGGACACCAGGTTGCGGGGCGGGTATCATAGCAGTGAAAGGAGGACCCCAAACATGGGCACGAGCGGAGCGGACAAGCGGCTGGAGAAGGCGTGGGAGAGGGCACAGCAGCTTCCTGACTTCCGGAAGCTCGAACTCATTGACTTCATCGACTTCCTCATGTACCAGGATGAGGAGGATGAGGTGTTGGGCTTGAGTGAGGAGGATATCCAGGCCGTTGAGGCCGTCCTAAGCGGCGAAGAGAAGGCCGACATCCCGTGGGAACAGGTGAAGCGCGAGTCGCGGGAGCTGGGCGACCGTGTACTCGATTAGCTTCACCGCACGGGCACGCAAACAGCTCCTGCGGCTGGACGCCAACACGCGGATGCGGATCGAGGAGGCATTCGAGAGGCTACAGGAGTGGCCGGCCCCGGAACTTGATATAAGGCCGCTCAGAGGCAGACTTCGGGGCTCGTTGCGGCTGCGTGTAGGTACCTACCGCGTGATCTTCATCGTCGATCACGACGAAGAGACGATCTCCATCGCTGCAATCGCTCCCCGAGGAAGTGCTTACCGAAAGGGCTACCGCCAAGAGACGGCCACCCTGGCCTGGCGTGAAAAGCCTGCACGATCGCCGCATGTTCGTCTGATAGGCACGGCTGCAGTCGCGCTCGCCCCACTCCCGGCCGAGCGGCGGCGATGACACACGCGGGCGCGACCGGCGATTGAAGGTCGCGCCCGCGGGTTCGCTGCACGAGGACTGCCTACCCCGGCTCCACGCTGGTCTCGACCACCAGCCCCTGGAAGATCGTCTCCACGTCCACCTCCACCTCACCGTCCTGGGTCGCGACGGTGCCGGTGGTATGCTGCGTCATGTCCATCGTGATGGTGGCCTCGCTGGCGACGATCTGTCCGGCCTCGGGGTCGAACCAGAATGCGCCCTGCACACTGATATGTGCCGGGCCTATCTCAGTCTGCAGATTCTGATTGCCGGCGGCGGGCCCGGCCATCCCGGCCGGCAGCTCCGTGAAGTCCAACGCCCCCATGGCCTCGATCCGGACGCAGTCCGCCCCATGTGCCAGCTCCCTGCCCGCCATGCGGTAGACCGCCACGGCGTCCGAGGCCGGCCCGCCCTCACCAGCGAGCGGGATCGTCATGGCGCCGCCCCAGCAGTGGCCCTCCCCCACCGGCTCCTCCGGGAAGCTTAGCTGCCAGCGCTGCGAGAGCTGCATCCATTGCGCGATGTTCACGCCCTGCAGACCGGTGGCCGTCTGGAAGCCCTCCGGGATCATAACGTCGAGCATCTCGCCCAGCGGTGACATGACAAGGCGGAAGGGCTCCCCAAGGCCCGCCAGCATGGTCTCCGGCACTGGCGCCTCCTCGCCGTTGACTGTCATCGTCTGCGTCTCCGGGTCCATGCGGATGTACTGGTGCTGCCCGCCCGCCTCCATGTCAATCTCCATCACGCCGAGCTTGAAGGCCACCGTGCCGTTGCCCTCCGCGTCCACCTCCTCGACCACGAGCGTCATTGGCATGGTCGCTGAGGACCAGAGCTCCATCTCGCTCTCCTGAGGTGGATCCTGGGTGTGGTCGCGCGTCAGCACCATCCCGGTGGCCTCGCTGGTCACCCGCCAGAGGGTGTCATCGCCGGCGATCCACTTGTAGCGCAGCAGCACGCGATCCGCGTCCTGCTGTGCGGCGACGGCGGCAGCGAAACACAGCATCCACAGCACTGCGACAGACACCACTGCCACGACCGACCTGCGCATGTCCGTCTCTCCTTCCGACTGTCTCGGTGCGTGCGAGCGGCGTTGCGTCACCAGGAGTGCCACCTGCGCCATCAGCGGCAAAGCGACCTCTCAGACAATGAAGATACCGCTTAGCGCGTACTCGTCACGGTCGGAATGAGTGCTACCGCTCGTCGGCGCTTGCGGCCTCGCCGCCCTCGCGTATCTCTCTCAGCGCTTCCTCCACCATCGTCAGGATCTGTTCATCGCTCCTGTCGGCCAGCACCATCTCGGCCAGGAACGAGCCCAGCGCCTCACGAGCCGCCGCGTCATCGGGCTTGGGCTTGCTGCTGGCGATCACCCGCGCGCCGCGGCCCTGGTGGGTCTCGACCAGGCCCTCCTCGGCGAGGGCGCGGTAGGCGTTCGCGACGGTGTTGAAGTTCACGCCCAGCTCGTCAGCCAGGTGTCGGACTGTGGGCAGGGAGTCGCCGGGGGCTATCTCCCCGCCCGCAATGGCCCGGCGCAACTGGGACACGATCTGCCTGTAGACCGGCGTCGGCGCCTCTGGATCGACTGCGATGACCATGCACACATCCCATTATTGTATATTGACTGCATACAATATACAATCTGCCGAGGCGCATGTCAAGGCGCGGAGCACGATTCCCAGCGGGGGCGGGGATGGTGCACGAGCCCGTTAATCGCCTGCGCGCGCAGCCTGACGCCTCGTCTCATGGGCCTCGATGAAAGCCTCGATCTCGCCGCCGGACTTCACCTCCACGTTCAGCGGCACCGCGAGCTTCTCCAGCTCGACCCAACTGCCCAGCCACAGGTCGATCTGAACTACCCAGCGCCCGGCGCCGTGGTCTTCGGTTTCACCTGCATCCTCGTGCCAGTTGCGACCCAGCACGCTCACCTGCCATTCGAATGGGATCGCCTGCGCGCCCTCCTCCCATGGGAGGGCCGCCTCCCCCTGCCCGGCGTGAATGATGAGCGTTAGCGGCGTGTCCCTGAGCTGCGCGCATTGCGCCAGGAAGTCGTTGAACGCCGGGGTCTTCCCCGCGAAGAAGAAGTAGTCGCTGGCGAAGGCCGAGTAGCCGTACACCCGACCCTCTCTGTTCAGCAGGTCCTCCAGGCCGTCGGGCCAATGCGCCTGCCGCACAACCGGAGCGTCGGGCGCGTAGATCCAGACCAGGGCCTGTGCCCGCCCGCACGAGACGAGGAGCATCAGCACTATCGCCGCCGCACATGCCACCGTTCGCATGGTCCTCTCCCTCTGGCGCCTCAGTCCGAGTTGCTGTTGTCGCGTACTGACTCTGGGCGGTCATGCCAGGTTCCCGCGCGATAGGGGGGAGAGGAACACGACTGGAGGGGGCGCCTCGCCGCTTCGTGCGGCTCACTCATGCCTCGCCCGGTCTTGCCGCCTGCCGTCAGAGCTGGCGCAGAGGCGAGACAGGCCAAGCTGGAGGCGGACGTCTCGACGCGCGGCCTCAACCGTCGATCACGGCCAGAAGGCGTAGGTGTCCACGCGCGTGATCGCGGAGTAGACCGCCCACACGGAGCCGGTCATCACGTCTCCGAGGATCAGCCCGAAGGCCACCGCCTGCAGGTGAGCCACCGTCTCCCGGCCGCCGTAGCGGGAGGCCAGGCTCTTCGTCGCCCACGCCACCAGCATGGGCATCCACAGGTGCATCATGTAGTAGGTGGTCGAGATGGCGAAGCCGGCCGGGTGGATTGGCCACCACGGCCACAGCGACCGCACCGTCTGCAGCCCGAAGTAGAAGCCGAAGCCGAGGACAGCCGCCACCGTCCGGCCCCAGTGGAAGCCCTCCTCCCGATTCAGCCAGCCGGCGAGCTGCCGCCACGCCTCCTGGCTTGACCACGGCATCCACCGGTTCCAGTCCGCTCCCAGCCCGTGCTCATAGCCCAGCCGCAGGTTCCAGAAGTAGGCGAAGAACGTGGCCACGGGGATGACCGCCATGGTCGCGATCAGCAGCCGCCGGCCGCTCAGGCCCGTGCGCCCCGACAGGTACAGCCCCTCCAGCATCAGCGGATAGGGGATGTTGCGGAGCCCTCGCGTGAAGCCGAAGAAGACCGAGAGCGAGGTCAGGTTCTGCACGCCCAGGATGCGCGGCCCCAGGATGTTGCCCTGCATCACCGTCGGCCCCAGGCGCTCGATCTCGTGCGTGGGCAGCCCCATCTCCGCCCGGATGCGACCCACGATCATGGTCATCACGTAATACTGCACGAAGAACGCCACCGCTACCGCCACGGTCATCTCGATGGATACGCCCAGCATGGTGCAGGCCACGAAGCCCGCCGCGAAGATGATGAAGGCCGTCTGGTAGCGCAGCGGCTCCTCCGCGTCCATGGAGGGGTCGCCACCGCCCAGTATCCGCCGCCACACGCCCGCGAAGTAGGGCCGCGCCGCCCAGATCGAGAAGCCCAGAATCGCCAGATAGCCCCCGAAGGACTGCTCCTTCATGAATGGGAAGCCGCGCACGTCGGTCCATCCCAGCCAGGCCACCAGCACGGCCTCCGCCCGCCACAGCAGAAAGAACAGCCACATCGACAGCGACAGGTCCTGCGGGATCAGCAGCCCCAGGCCAATGCCCCACGGGTAGAAGCAGGCGTGCACCCGCCCCATGGCCCGCCACGGATGGCCGGTGAGATACCGCCGCAGGTCCAGCGTCGGCTCCTGACCGATCTTCACCGGAATCTCCGGCACGCCCGGGTAGAAGGCGTGCAGCCCGTTGAGCAGGTTCACCAGCGCGGCCAGCCCGAAGGCCACCCAGAACGCGGTCATGAAGACGCTGGGCACCCGCGGCCTGCTGATCTCGTAGGGCACCTGGGCGATCGGGAAGCTCATCCGCTCCCGCTCCACCCACCGCTTGCGGAAGATCACCGCCAGGCCCGCCGAGCCGCCCCACATGAAGGTGAACAGCAGCGTCCACCGCAGCACCGGGCCCAGCCACGGCCGCCAGTTGCGCTCCTCATAGATGGAGTGATCGCCTCGCCACAGGCGCTCCAGCGCCCCCATGTCGCTGACCGTCATGCTCTCCGGAACGTGGTCGCCGAACAGCTTCTCCCAGTTGTTCTGGGGGCTCTGAAAGTAGGCGTAGCCCTGCATCGTCCCCCAGCTCGTCTTGAGCGTGTCGAGCCCCGCCGGGCAGGTGGCCACCGACACCAGGATCCACAGCGCCAGCAGCTCCTGCTGCGCCAGCGCCCGCCGGGGGCTGAGCCGAGTCATCAGCCCATTGACCAGCCGGAGCGCCACGAAGAGGAAGAGCACGTTCCAGAACAGGGCGATGATGGTGGGGTCCTCGATCCCCCGCCGATGCAGGTCCGCAATGAAGTAGGTATCCAGCGGCACCACGATGGCCGTCAGCAGCAGAACCCGCGCCGTGACTCCCACCCGGCGCGGATCCACGATCCCTCGCGGCCGCTCCACTTCCCGGCTCTCATCTGTGGCGCTCATCAGCGGCGTCACCAGGCAGCTCTTCGTCGTGCCGAGGCTCATCCACGACGAGCACGACAGTTCCGGACGAGGAGGGCCGCCACCTGCGCGGTGCGCGACCCGCCCCGGACGAGGGTCGAGGCGGGGCGGCGCCGCCAGCGCTGACGGTGGTCCGCGCGCAGTGCCGCGCAGGCCGCCGGCCGCTATCCGGCGAACCTGCGCTCCACCGAGCGCCACCAGGAGGCCGCCATGACCCATCGAGAACGCCTGCTCGCGCCCTTCCGCGGCATCACGCCCGGATGCCCGGCCTGGGTCGCCGACCTCAGCTACTGGCACGCGGCCCACTCGCAGATGGGAGACCTCGACCCGCCGCATCAGGGCCGCGATGGCTACGATCGGCTGCACCGTGACCTCGGCGTCTGCCTCTACTACACCCAGCCCGGCGCGACCTTCGCCGCCCGGTACGACGGCGTGGAGACCGGCACCAGCGAGGAGGGCGGCGTGCGCATTCGCTGGTGGCGAACGCCTCAGGGCGAGCTCTCCGAGCGCTGGGACTACCTGACCCGGGCCCACTGCTGGGCCAGGACGCGCTATGCCGTGCACAGCGCCACCGACCTGCGCGTGGTTCAGGACATCGCCCGGCGCACCGACTACCTTCCCGCGCCTGAGCGGTTCCTGCGCACGGCCGAGGCACTCGGCGATGATGGCCTACCCATCTCACCGACTCCCCGCAGCCCGCTTCCGGCCCTGATGAGCGACTGGTGCGGGGTGACGGCCACGTGCTACCTCATCGCGGATGAGCCGCACGCCGTCGAGGACACCCTGGCGATCATCGGCGAGTCCGCCGACCTGGCCTACGAAGCCATCTGCGCCGGGCCTTCGGAGCTGATCCACGTGTGCGACAACCTCGACAGCGCCACCTACACCTCGTACTTTGACCGCTACATGGCACAGTACTATCGCCGCCGGCTGGCCCAGCTCCACGCCGCGGGCAAGTTCGTCGCCACGCACCTCGACGGGATGGTGCGCGGGCTGCTGCCTCGCCTGGCCCAGGTGGGCTTCGACGCGGTGGAGTCCATCACGCCCGCCCCGGTCGGCGACGTCGAGATCGACGAGCTGCGCGGCCTGTGCGGGGATCGTGGCACCATCATCTGGGGCGGCATTCCCGGCGCCATGTTCGCGCCGCCGTGGACCGCCGACGACCTTCGCGCGCACACTCGCCGGCTGATCGATGCCCTCGCGCACGACGGCCGTCTCATCCTCGGCAGCGCCGACCAGGTCCCGCCCGACGGCGACATCGACCTCTGCCGCGTCATCGCCCAGGTCATACGGGAGCATTCCAGCCGGTGATGGAGGGCGCGGGTCTTTAGCCTGCCGGTTGCCGTTCCGCAGCGTGCACCTTCCCACAGGGAACTGCGCCATCCTGCTCGCCTGCGAGCCTGCACACCCTGCTGTCCGTCTGTCGTTCGTCATCCGGTCAAACCTGGACGACAACGACCGGGCGGGCAAGGAAGCCCGCCCCTCCTGACGGTATGGCAGACCCCGCCGTTCCGTGGCACGGACACTCCTGTCCGTGCGCCGTTTGCAGTGCGGTCAGCGGCAAACGACAACGACCGGGCGGGCAAGGAAGCCCGCCCCTCCTGACGACATATGAACGCCCCAGGTAAGTGCTGGTGCGCGGGCGGGGCCGTAGCTGGGCGGGGAGACGCGCAGCGCCTCCGGGGCGCAACCCTAATGAGTACTGGGGCGCGGGCGCCCTCGCCCGCACATTCTGCCGACACTGCGAATTCGCACCCGACGGGACGGCGAACTTGACTTCGCCCAGCGTCCGTGGTAGTCTCTTTGCCGACGGCTTGACAACCCGTGCGAGCGGGCACGAGGGAGACGTCGCGCCTGGCGACGCGACGTCTCTCCCGGAAGACCGGTGCGAATCCGGCGCTGCCCCGCAACTGTAACCGGAGATGACGGCCGCAACAGGCCACTGGCGATCGCAGAGATCGCCGGGAAGGCGCGGCCCGAGGATGACCCGGAAGCCAGGAGACGATCCCGCTCGCCTGACGGAGCACTCCCCGAGGGCGGGAGGCGTCTCACTGAGCGCAGGACCGCCTTCGGGCGGTCCGTTTTCAGTTTAACGAGGCGGCAGTCCCGTGATGGCGACGCTGACATATCTCGTCGAGGCCGGCGGCCCCACCATGATCGTGCTGCTGGCAGCATCGGTGCTGCTGGTGGCGGTGGTGGCCGAGCGCTGGTACGCATTCGCGCGATTCGGCGGCCAGCTCAACGCGGCAGCGTCGGGCGGCGAGGTCGAGGACTGGTTTGCGGACACCGTGCGGCTTCCCCTGCCCAATGATCCCGACCGTGCCCAGCGCCTCCATGAGGCGAACGTGCTGAGGGCCCGGGACCTGCTGCGGGCCCGGCTGCCCGTGCTTGCCACCCTGGGCGCCCTGTCGCCATTCATCGGCCTCTTCGGCACTGTCGTGGGGATCATGCACTCCTTCGAGGCCGTGGCCCGGCAGAAGGGCGCCGGCATCGAGGTCGTCGGCGCCGGCATCGCCGAGGCCCTCATCTGCACCGCCGCCGGGCTGGCAGTGGCGATCCTCGCGGTCCTCGCCTACAACGTCTTCAGCTCGCTGATGCGCCGGCACCTCGACCGCCTGGACCTGGGCTATCTCAGCCGAGAGGAGGCGGGCTGATGCGCCGGCGCCGCCGCGGCGAGGAGGAGCTCTTCGCGGACATCAACATCATCCCGTTCACGGATGTGTGCCTGGTGCTGCTGATCATCTTCATGATCACCGCGAACTTCATCGCCACCGGCCAGGGCCTGAACATCGAGCTGCCCGCCGCCGCCTCAGCCCTGCCCGAGACGCAGAGCCAGGTCATCGTCTTCGTCACCGCCGAGGGGGACGTCTATCTCAACGCCCGGCCTGTGACGCCGGACGGGCTCAGCGCCCGCCTGGCGGACGCTGCCCGGGAGGACCCGGAGATGGTCGTGGTCATCAGCGCCGACCGCACGGTTCCCTACGAGCACGTGGTGGATGTGCTCGACGCCGTGCGGGGCGCGGGCGTGAGCTACCTGGCGCTGGCCGCCGAGCAGGAGGTGGCGCAGCCATGACTGCGCCGCGGGCCCCCTTCGAGCGCATGTTGCCGGCCTGGTTGGCGGTCTCCCTGATCGTTCACGCGGCGGTCTTCGCCGGCGCCGCCCTCCTGCCTCGCAGCCAGGGCGCATCTCCGGAGCGGACCATGCGCGTGGTCGTGGCCGGAACGGTGACCCCGCCGCGGCCCGCCGACGATCCGTCGCAGCAGGAGAGGCCCGCGCCGAAGGTCCAGGCGCCCAGGATCGCCGCCTCTGCGCCGCCTCAGTCTCGGGAGCGCACCGCCCGACATCGATCCCGGCAGACCCGGCGCCTGCGGCCCCGCGACCCACGACCTACCGAGCCGACGACGCCGAAGCAGTCCGCGACGCCTGCGAGCCAGCGCGCACCGGCGGGCGGCGACCGCCTGGCGCATACAAGCCCCGGGACCTCCGCCTCCGCGCCGAGGATGGGGCGGCCCGGCGCGCCGGCGGACGGCCCCGTCGCCGGAGGCGGCGCCCAGCCTCTCACTGGAGCGACCCACGGACCGTCGAGCTTTGCCGTGACCGCTCCCGAGCCGGCCGGTGGGACGGGCCCCGGCGTCGGGGGATCCGGCTCGGGCCTGGGCGCTGGCGGCTCCGCGAGCGGGGTGGGTGGGAGCGGAACGCCCGGCGGTGAGGGGCCCGGCTCCGGCGGCCAGGGCGGCAGCGGCCGCGGGTACATCGCCTCGCGCGGCGCGGTAGGCGCCGGTGCGGGCCGAGGCCCAGGTGCCAGCCCACCGTCACGATCCGCGCCAGCCCCCCGGTCCGAGCCCCGGCCCGAAAGCCAGCGCCAGCCCGACCCGGCACCCGATCCTGAGCCCGAGTCGGATCCCCAGCCACCGCCCGCATCTGAGTCACAGCCCGACCCGGAGCCGCAGTCGCAGCGCCACCCGAAGCCCTCACAGGCGGATCTGTCGCGCTTCCGCTCCATGGTCCAGAGCCGCATCAACTCCGCGCGCCGCTACCCAGCCTCCGCCCGCCGGCAGGGCTGGTCGGGCACCGCGCGCGTGAGCTTCTCCGTCACGCCGTCCGGCAGCGCCACCGGCATCTCGCTGGCGTCCTCATCAGGCTACCAGGCGCTCGACAACGAGGCCCTGCGGGCGGTGCGCCGGGCGGCGCCGTACCGCCCGTTCCCGAAGGGCCTTAGCACACCAATCCGCGTCACTGCCACGGTCGTCTTCCGGCTGCGCTGAGCGGGCGCCGGGCAGCCCGTGGCACAACCAGGGAGGGAGAGTTCCAGATGCATCGGCAGACAGCCATGACCATCGTCGTCGCGCTCGCGGCCCTGCTCATCGCAGGCCTCGCCGCAGCGGATGACGCCACCGCGACCTTCGAGGAGCAGCCCTCCATCGAGGTCGAGGTCACCTTCAGCGCCACACGCACCGAGGAGCAGTCCACCGACGTCGCCGCATCGGCCTACACCATCGAACGGGAGCAGATCGACCGCTCCCGGGCCGAGACGGTCGAGGACCTGCTGCGCACGCTCCCCGGCGTGCACGTCATCCAGCAGGGCGGCTTCGGCGGCGCCACGACCCTCATCAACCGCGGCGGCAGCAACAACCAGACGCTCGTGCTCGTTGACGGTGTGCGCGTCAACAACCCCATGCTCGGCGGCGCGGACCTGGCGAACCTCACGCTCGACCAGGTCCAGCGCGTCGAGGTCGTCAAGGGGCCTTACACGACCCTGTGGGGCGCCGACGCCATGGCCGGCGTGGTGCAGATCTTCACCCGCACGGGCGGGCAGACCGACGATGCCGTCCGCGCCGGAGCCGGCAACTACGGCTCCTCCCGCGCTGACTTCTCGTGGGGCACTGGCGAGGGCCAGCAGGGCGTGGGCATCTGCGGAAGCTGGCTGCAGACCGACAGCGTGCGCCACAACTCCGACTACGACGGCTACACCCTGGCAGGCCGGTGGGATGAGCCGCTGGCATCCGGGATGCTGACGCTCACCGCGCGCTACTACGACTACGACCTGGGCGTCCCGGGCCCCATCGCCTCACCCACGCCCAACGACCGGCAGTCCACCGCCGCCGGCCTGGCCTCGCTGGCCTGGACCCGCGAGGGCCTCGCCAGCCGCGACACCGTCCGCCTCGGCTACTGGCAGGAGGACTACGACTTCCGGTACATGGACTTCTCGGGCAACCCGCAGGCGTCCAACGCCGAGCCGGAGTACTTCCAGGCCAGCTATCAGCGCGACTGGATCGCCGAGCGCTCCACCATCACCGCCGGCGCGGAGTACCGCACCGCCGAGGGCCAGTACTCCGACACCTCGATGGGCTCCTACAGCGCCGACAACGACTCCCAGGCTGTCTTCGCCCAGGTCCAGTACCGCCCGGAGGACTGGCGCTTCATCGCCGGCGCCCGCTGGCAGGATTACGACCTGTTCGACTCCGAGACCACCTGGCGCGTCGGCCTCACCCGGCTGTTCGAGGACGGCCGCCGCGGCGCGTGGCTCAACTACGGCACCGCCTATCGCATCCCCACCTTCAATGAGCTGTACTTCCCGGGCTCGGGCAATGAGGACCTGGTGCCCGAGACCTCCGACTCCTGGGAGGTCGGCGTCTGGGACAGCATCGACGGCGACGCCACCCTCGAGCTTGCGTACTTCCGCAACGAGTTCGACGACCTCATCCAGTGGCGGGAGGTGGAGCAGTTCGTCTGGCAGCCCGTCAACGTGGCCTCCGCCAGCACCGAGGGGATCGAGCTATCGGTGCGGCGGCGGTACGACGAGCACTGGTCCGACCGCTGCAGCCTTACGAGGTTGAGCTGGTGGACCGACGGCGAGCCGCTGCTGCGCCGGCCCGACTGGACGGCCAGCTACTCACTTGGCTATGAGGGTGGGGGCACCAACGCCGAGATCGAGCTGGTCTACGTCGGCCGCCGCCTGGACGCAGTCACCTTCCCGGGGCCCGACCCCGTCGCCAGCTACCACCTGGTGAACGTGGGCGCGACCCACGAGCTGTCCGATGACCTCGAAGTCTGGGTCCGCGGCAACAACCTCCTCGACCAGGACTACGAGGCCGCGGCCAACTACCCCTCGCCCGGCTTCAACATCCTCGCCGGTTTGAGCACCGACCTCTGAACCGTACCTCCCTCAGAGGCTGCTCAGGAGCCCGGCCGCTGCCCCGGCGGCCGGGCTCACTTCCTGCACTGCGTCGGCATGCCTACTCCGCGGCCTGCAGCTTGGGCTGCTTCTCATCGCCCGCCGCCGCGTCCATCTCGCGGGCGGCGCGGCTGTAGACCCGGTGGCCGCCCACGTTGGCGGCGCCGACGTCGGTCAGATCGTCCCCGTCGTACACCCAGTTGATGGCCGCCCCGTCAACGCGGCTGCTTGTGAACTCCAGCCGCAGGTCCATCAGATCCTCCGAGCCGAAGTCGATCTCGGGCAGGTCCTGGGCCACCACGCGATTCACCGTGCGATCGTACTCACCATAGTAGCCCCAGAGCTGCCCCTCCGAGTCGTACCCGGAGAAGTAGATGACGTCGTCCATCGTGTCCACCGTGATCAGCACGTCGCGCAGCGTCCAGGTCTTCCCGCCACCGTAGCTGAACCGCACAGTGCCGATCGCCCAGTCCCCGTCGATACTGTAGATCGCGTCCCCCTCACACCCCATCAGGCACACCACTGCCGCGATGCTGACGATGGCCGCAATCACTGCCGCAATCCGCAAGGCGCCTCGCCTCCAGCTCTGCAGTCGTGAAACCGCGGGGGAGGGTTCGCTGCCCTGAGCGCCCACACCTCCGCAGCACGGGCGCAGGTGCCAGGCGGCGTCGCAGCGAACTGCCGCGCATCCAACCTCAGGGAGGTGTCCGCGGCTGCCCGCCGCGCATGAGAATGCAGTGGATCGAGTTCCCGGATAGCCGTCTCGTTGTGAACGGACTCCCGTGGTGGGAGGAGACGCGGCCGAAGCTCATCCGCCTGCCGGAGCGGTATCGCGACCGCGTCCGGGAGCCGGTCTGGAACCTCGCGCACAGCCCCAGTGGCGCGCGCATCCGCTTCGCCACGGACTCAACCGCGCTGTCTATCCGCGCCCACTTCCCGCACCTCAACCACATGAACAACATGCCCCGCACCGGACAGCTTGGCATTGACGTGTGGGGGGATGGCGACTTCTGGCGCCCGGTCTTCCCGCCCGGGGATGACCACGACCTCGAGGAGGTCGTCTTCGAGGATCACCCGCCGCAGCGCCGCGAGATCTGCCTGTATCTGGGTCTTTACGGACCGGTCGAGGTGCAGGCGATCGGACTCTCCGGCGGCGCGGCCATCGAGCCGCCGGCGCCTTTCGCCCTCGAGCGACCGGTCGTGTACTACGGCTCCTCCATCACCCAGGGCGGCTGCGCGTCGCACGCGGGGATGAGCTATCAGGCCATCGTCAGCCGCCGGCTGAACCTGGACTTCGTCAACCTCGGCTTCTCAGGCAACGGGCGCGGGGAGCCGGAGCTGGCGGAGGCCATGGCGGAGATCGACGCGAGCTGCTACGTCATCGACTTCTGCCAGAACTGCCCAACACTGGAGGAGCTGGAGGTGCGTTACGCACCCTTCCTGGCGCGCATCCGCCAGGATCGGCCCGAAACGCCCATCATCTGCGTGACCGCCATCTTCTCCACCCACGAGGTCATCGCCCCCACCAGCGGGCGCCATGACGGAATGCGCGCGATCATCCGCGCCGCCGTCGAGCAGCGTCAGGCGATGGGCGACGGGAACATCTCCCTCGTCGAGGGCTATGAGATGCTGGGGCCCGATGACCGCGACGGCCTGGTGGATCAGAGCCACCCCAGCGACATGGGCTTCACCAGTATGGCCGACGGTCTCGAGCCGCACCTGCGAGCGGCGCTCGGGCTCTGATAGGCGCTGCGCGCTGACTTCCGCGATGCCGGGAGACAACGGCGGGCCGGACAGTAGTCCGGCCTCTCCATACGGACAGCTACGAGCAACGACCCGCGAGCGACGAGCTGACGACGAACGGCAGCAACGGCGGGCGGCGTAGGCACGCCGCCGCTCCGTACGGCATCGGGACTACGCCCTCTGTCGTCCGTGGCACGGACACTCCTGTCCGTGCGCCGTTCATGTCAAGGTCGGCGGGCACCGACGACCTGACAGCGACAAGTCAACGGCGGGCCGGACAGTGGTCCGGCCCCTCCACAACGGCTATCCATTATCCACGCCGCGCTGGGGGCAGGGACTCCCTGCATCCCCGGCGAATCCACAAACTCAAGTGCGCTTGCCGGCAATGGCCGGTGGCGCACTCTCACCAAGCGCCAACGGCGCTGCAGGACAGGAGGACCATCGCATGCCGGAGTTCCCGCGGGCCCTCAGCGGGGCCGACTTCACGGAGTCGGTAATCGCGTGTATCACAGATCGGGCCGAGCGCGGGGTGCCGCTTCTGGCCCTGGGCCAGACCGTGTTCTGGGACGAGCTGCTCAAGTCCATGCTGGTGGAGGCCGCGCAGCAGTACGCCCCGGAGCTGCGCCTGGTGGCCGGCGCTCACGATACAGACTATTTCAGCAAGCTGCCGGAGCCGCCCGCCCAGAACGGCGGCTTCTCGCTCCAGCCCCGCGACGATGACCGCACCAGGCAGATGTGGGCCGCGGTGGCGGAGACCTCCGCCGTGCTGGGCACCGAGCACCCGGTGACACGCCAGCAGCTCCGCAGCGCCGGCGTGCCTCTCCGCCAGCTCGCTCGCCGCCACCCGGACGGCCCTCGCCAGTTCTATCGCGAGGCCACCATGGCCTGGGGCTGGCGCGGCGTGGCCAACCACGGCGCCGACAGGACGGTGGCCTGCGACATCCTCGCGGCCCGGGTCGCGCCCACGGTCCTGGAGCTGATGGAGTGGGCGGTGGACCGCAGCCGCGACGTGCTGCTTGACGACAGCTCGCAGCGCAGCGCCGAGCGGGTGCTGGCGGAGGTGGAGAGGCTCGTCGGCAAGTGCCGCGCCGAGGGCTTTGAGCGCACGCTCACGGACCTCTACCTGTGCCTGCTGCACGGCTTCTACGATGTGCTGCTGGGGGCGATCCCGCGGCAGGCGCGCATCACCGCCTCCACCGACATCTTCCTATTCACGCCCAATACCGTGGATCGGCCCCGCTTCGACGTGGTGGACATCTTCCTGGACCCCGAGACTCGACCTGCCGCCTCCGCGGCCTACGACACCGTCATGGGTCACACCGGCATCTACCGGCTGGAGCAGTTCGGGGAGGGCGCCATCCCCTTCGACATCGTGGTCTGCGGGCGGGGCAGGGGGACGATCCGCGTGGTGGATAACCGCGTCATCTTCGAGCTCCCCAACGGGCCGGCCGAGGCGGAGATGGATGGGCCCGTCACCAACCGGCACGACCTGCTGCGGGCTGGGGCGTCCGTGTTCGGCTGCGCGCTGCGCCTGATAGGGAAGGCGGTTGTGCTGCCGACCATGATGAGCCGCGAGTTCACCATGGTCATGCTTGAGAACGCCTCCGTCTACCTGCCCCAGACGCATCGCCTCATCCGCATGTTACGCCGCGCCGGCATCGAGCTGGAGCTGCACCCGCTCGCCCGCCTGCACTTCGAGACCTACGATGCCATGGAGGCCGCGGACGCCTGCCTGCGGCTGCCGCCGCACCTGGCGCGCCTCTTCGGCGAGCAGCGGCTGACCGCGCGGCAATTCGCGCAGCGCTGGCGGGCGGCGGTTGCGCGCGCTCGCACCATCATCGAGCGCCTGGGGGAGGCCCGTGCCCCGGACGATATCCTTCGCGTCCTGGAGGACGCCGGCGAGGAGGTGGGCGACCTCCGCCCGGCGCATGACCGGGTGGCGGAGGCCCGGCGGGAGTCCGGCTCCCGGATCCAGGCCCTTCGGGAGCGCTCCCGGGCTCTCTGGATCGAGATCAAGCAGCTCCTCCGCGCCGCCGATGCCGCTCACGAGGCCCCGCCCGAGGATGAGCTGCAGCCGCTGAGGGAGCAGCGGGAGCAGATCATCGCCCGCATCCTGGAGCTGGCCCAGTCCGAGGAGCACCTGCGACTGCAGGAGCGCTACCACGAGATCATCCTGGAGATCCAGCAGCGAAAGCTGCGGGCGCTGGCGGACGCCTACCGCACGGTGGGGCTGGAGATGTCGAACTACCGCCCACCGTGGTGGTGGTTCGTGGCGGTGGACGCCTCCGGTGCCTGGCTCCGGCGGCTGGCGGAGACGGCGACAATGCGTTTTGAGCCCTTCGGCATGATGGTCTGAGACGGCCGAGGGATTGCACATCAGGAGGGTCAGCCGTGATCGAAGAGATGAGGAGCGGACCGTACGAGGTCGCGACGCTGTTCGACGGCAGCAGCCTGGAGCACTGGTCACACGCGGACGGATCGCCGGCGGGATGGGTGCTGGACGAGGACGAGGGCTGCATGACCGTGGCGCCGCGCGCGGGGAACATCCTCAGCGACGAGCGTCATGAGGACTGCTTCCTGCACCTGGAGTTCCGCTGCCCGGACATGCCGGAGGCCGAGGGCCAGCACAAGGGCAACTCAGGCGTCTATCTGCAGGGGCGCTACGAGATCCAGGTCCTCGACAGCTACGGCTGGGAGACGCCGGGCCTGGGCGACTGCGGCGCCATCTACAACCAGCACGCGCCGCTGGTCAACGCCTGCCGCCCGCCGGAGCAGTGGCAGAGCTACGACGTCATCTTCCGCGCCCCCAGGCTCGACGAGCAGGGGCAGATCGTGGAGTGTGCCCGCATGACGCTTCTCCTCAACGGGCTCGTCATCCACAACAATATCGTCCTGACAGGCCCGACCGGCGGCCACCTCGACGAGAACATCGGCGAGCCGGGCGTGGTGATGCTGCAGGACCACGGCGACGTGGTCTCCTACCGCAACATCTGGCTGGTGCATCTCCCGGCCCAGGGGGCACAGCAGTACGAGCCCGCATAGTCCAATGCACGCACGCATGCCCTCACGCGGTGGGTGACGACGCGCCGGCCATCTCTCAGCCCGGCGCGTCGTCCGAAACGAGGTCCAGTTGCCGCGGCGGGGAGCGCACGCCTCGCGTGTCAGGCGATGCCGCGCTCTCCGCCAGGCGCCGTGCGGAGAAGCGCGACGAGCGTGTGGCGGCGATGAGCCGGGGCCTTCCTACCTGGTTCATGATGGCCCGCGCCCTCAGGTTCGCCGCCAGCACACTCCGAGGAACCGCCGCACGACCCTCGAGTTGAGCCACGACCTGCTCGTCGTCAATGTAGATCGCCGGCCGTCCAACGCCTCCAGCCAGCGCTTCATCCAGGACCAGCAGTACGCCCTCGTAGAGTGCGGTGAGGCGATCGGTGTCCTCGGCTGCGGTACAGATGCTGCGAACGGTGCTGCGATCGTCTGCCTTGAAAATGATCCCTATTCCGGTTGCTCTCGTGTCCTGGAGCGGTGCCGCGCTGACCAGGGCGTAGGAGAAGGCCTTCTCCTCCGAATGCACCGCACTCATGGCGGCACCTCCCTGGGCCGTCTGTTCGGCTGCCCGCCCTCCCTCAGTCACAGCATACCCATTCCGGAACGTCTGCTAACTCTGTCTACCTTTAACGCCTTGATCCTTTACAATGTTCTCTCAATGACCGACTTAACACAACCTTAGCCAGCGCCGTGGCTGCTGGACCATCCAGCTCTGGTTGCGCGCCTGCAGGAAGCAGGTGTCACTGATGCGGAAGTCGGTTGCCGACTGCTTCCCGATGCGGTATACTTGGGAAGTGAGGCCGAACTGGCCTCTTGTCGGCCGGTGGAGGAGGTTCGGGCGTCGTGAACGAGATCGTCACGCGCGAGCAGATCGCGCCTGACACCTATCGCTACGAGGTCCACGCCCCCGAGATAGCTCGCCGCCGCAGGGCGGGTCAGTTTGTTGTGCTGCACATCCACGAGAAGGGCGAGCGGTTCCCCCTCACCATCGTCAGCTCTGATCCCGAGGCCGGCACCATCGAGCTGATCTTCCAGGCCGTGGGGGCATCCACCCGGATGCTCGCACAGATGCAGGTGGGCGACGAGATCATGAACCTCTCCGGGCCCCTGGGACGGCCCACCCACATCGAGGACTACGGCACCTGCGTGGTCATGGGCGGCGGCTACGGCATGGCGCCCGTGATATCCATCGCCCGGGCGCTCAGCGACGCCGGCAACTACCTCATCGGCATCAACGGCGCCCGCTCGAAGGAACATGTCATCCTCGAGGACCGCCTCCGGGAGATATGCGATCGCGTCGAGGTGTGCACCGACGACGGCAGCTACGGCCACGAGGGCTTCGTGACCGATGTCCTGCAGCAGCTCATCGACGCCGGCGAGCAGATCGACTTCGTGCTGGCTATCGGCCCCACCCCCATGATGCGCGCGGTGGCCCAGCTCACGCGCCCCCACGGCATCCACACGGTGGTCAGCCTCAACCCTATCATGGTGGACGGCACGGGCATGTGTGGCGGCTGTCGGGTGGAGGTGGGCGGCGAGGTGAAGTTCGCCTGCATAGACGGCCCGGAGTTCGACGCCCACAAGGTCAACTTCGACCTCCTCATGAGGCGCCAGCAGATGTACACCGAGATGGAGGGAGAGACTCGGCGGATGTTCGCTCCGCACAGCACGCCGCTCGGCTCCTGCGGGGGGAAACACCATGACGACTAAGCTGACGACGTCGCGCCAGCCCATGCCCGAGCGGCCACCCGACCAGCGGGTCCGCAGCTTCGACGAGGTGCCGCTGGGCTACGACGAGGAGGCGGCGGTGGCGGAGGCGCAGCGCTGCCTGCAGTGCAAGCGGCCGAGGTGCATTGAGGGCTGCCCCGTCAAGGTCAGGATCCCTCAGTTCCTAAAGCTGATCGCGGAGGGGCGCTTCACGGAGGCGGCGCGGAAGATCAGAGAGACCAACCCCTTCCCGGCCATCTGCGGCCGCGTCTGCCCCCAGGAGACGCAGTGCGAGCTTGAGTGCGTGCTGGGCAAGCGCGGAGAGCCGGTGGCGATCGGCCGCCTGGAGCGCTTCGCGGCCGACTGGGAGCTGAAGCACGGGGAGGTGGAGGTGCCGGACCTTGCCGCCTCCACCGGCTTCTCGGTGGCCGTCGTCGGCTCCGGCCCGGGCGGAATGGCCTGTGCAGCGGACCTCGCCATGTGGGGACACGACGTGATCATCTACGAGCTGTTCCACGCCGCCGGGGGCGTCCTCCGCTACGGCATCCCGCGCTTCCGACTCCCGCGGGAGGTCCTGGACGCAGAGCTGGACTACCTGCGCCGGCTCGGCGTCGAGATACGCCTCAACTTCGTGGTGGGACGCACCGCCACCATCGACGACCTGCTGCAGGAGCATGACGCGGCCTTTGTGGCCACCGGCGCCGGGCTGCCGCGCTTCCTCGGCATCCCCGGCGAAAGCCTCCTGGGCGTCTACTCCGCCAACGAGTTCCTGACCCGCGTGAACCTCATGCGCGCCGACCGCTTCCCCGAGTACCACACCCCGGTGCACTGCGGTGACAACGTCATCGTCATCGGCGGGGGGAACGTCGCCATGGATGCCGCTCGCACCGCCCTGCGCCTCGGCGCCGACAGCGTCACGGTCCTCTACCGCCGCACGCGCGCCGAGATGCCGGCCCGCGCCGAGGAGGTCGTGCACGCCGAGGAGGAGGGCGTCAGGTTCACCTTCCTCGCCTCCCCCGTCGCCATGCACGGCGACAATGAGGGGTGGCTGCAGTCCATGACCTGCCAGCGCATGGAGCTGGGCGAGCTCGACGGCAGCGGCAGGCCCCGGCCGGTCCCCATCGAGGACTCACAGTTCGAGCTCCCCTGCGACACGGCCATCGTGGCCATCGGGTCTCGGGCACATCCCCTGGTGCCGCAGACCACGCCCGGCCTGGAGCTCAGTGCCCGCGGCTACATCGCAATCGACGACACCGGCGCCACCTCCCGCGAGGGAGTCTTCGCGGGCGGCGACATCGTTACCGGCTCGGCCACCGTTATCGACGCCATGGGCGCGGGGCGCCGCGCCGCCGAGGCCATTCACGAGTACATGACGGGAGAGCCCGGCCCGAACGGGGAATTCAAGAAGGCCTGACGCGACCCTCGTGGAACCTCTCTCCCACTATGACCCAGCGGGAGAGCAAGACCATCGTTCGCCGTGAGGACATCGCCAGCGGTCTGCGCGAGGTGGGCCTGCGGGCAGGCGACGCCGCCATCGTGCACAGCTCGCTGTCGTCTATGGGCTGGGTGGAGGGGGGCGCGGAGACTGTCATCGACGCATTCCTCGAGGTCCTGGATCCGGCCCAGGGCACGCTGGTCGTTCCCACACTCTGCCAGACGGATATGGAGCACCGCTTCGAGCGCTGGGACATCGAGCGCTCGCCCTCGGACGTGGGCGCCATCACCGAGGCCGGCCGCCTGCATCCCGATGCCATCCGCAGCGACCACCCAACGCACTCCGTCGCCGCCATCGGCGCGCACGCCCGGCAGACCACGCGCGGCCATGCCGACTCCTGGGGCAGGCCCAGCCCATGGGGGCCGGCGGCCTTCGGCTTCGGCAGCCCCTGGCAGTGGCTCTACGACCTCGACGCCCACTACCTCTTCCTGGGCGTGACCACCAGCGTGAACACCATCGGTCACTTCGCCCAGGCGGAGTTCGTGCGCCAGGTGCTGCAGGACGCCGGCGAGCGCGCCGGGGAGCTGGCCGAGCGCGTGCGGGGCTGGAAGAGCCCCGGCGTCTGGCCGCAGTTCGCCTTCGAGATCGTGGAGCGGTGGCTGCGCGAGAGAGGCGCCATGCGCTACGCCGAGATCGGCGACGCCACCCTCCGCGCCACCCGCGCCCGCGTGAACGTGGACACGATCATCGAGAAGCTGCGCACCCAGCCCGAGGGCCTGGTGCCCGACGAGTTCACCCACTGGCTGCGGGACGCCCGAGCTGCCGCCGAGGAGAATTGCACATGATCGTAGACGGCAGGCGCGTCTGGATCGACTCCCACGTGCACATCCGCGGGTGGGCCGAGGACGGGGAGGGCCCGCCGGAGTTCGGCATTGACGACGTCATGGCGGTCATGGACGCCGACCCCGCGCACCTCATCTGGGTCATCAGCTTCTCCTTCCCCGGCAGCCGCCGCATCGAGGCCGACCCCGCCGAGGGCGTGCCCTGGACGAATGAGGGTCAGCTTCGCCTCGTGCAGCAGGCGCCAGAGGGGCGCATCTTCGGCTCGGTGGCGGTGCATCCGGGCGCGGTGAAGCAGTCGCGGGAGTGCCTCGACCTCTACGGCGGCGAGCACGGCTTCGTGCAGGTCGGCGAGGTCCTCGGCTACGCCATGGGCTTTGCACTGGACAGCCCGGGGATGGTGGAGATCACGCGCCACGCTGCCGAGCTGGGTCTGCCCGTGCAGGTGCACGTCTCGACCGCCGGCCAGCCCGAGGGCCGGCAGATGCGAGAGGCCATCAGCCTCGCCCGGCAGGTCCCGGAGGCGAAGATCATCGCCGCCCACGCCATCGGTGGCACCAACTCGTGGATGCACATCACCGCGGCGGAGGTCTACGCCATGATGGGCGGCGAGAATCTGTGGCTGGAGATCCGCGACTTCAACACCCGGCAGTGGGTGCGCGAGGCCGTGGGGCGCCTGGGCTCGGAGCGGCTCATCCCCGGGACGGACTGGATCGCCCGCGGCATGCCGCCCTTCCCGCCCTATGGGATCATCTTCCCCAACGAGAGCCCTGACGACAACCCCTACCCCTGCCAGGTGTCGAGCCTGGAGGGCTTCCTGCGGGAGGCCGACTGCGACGAGGATGCCATCGCCAACATCGCCGCCCGCAACGCCATCGAGCTGTTCGGACTCGAGGGGCGGCTGAGGCTCTGAGGGCGCGGCTACTGCTCGCCCGGCAGCGGCAGCTCGAATCGCGTCCCCACGTGCACGTCCACGTAGCGGTCGCCGAAGAGCTCCGCGAAGACCTGGCGCGCGGTGTCCCCCGAGCAGTGACAGGGGCCGGCGCGGTTCACGCCCATCTGCTGCAGGGAGCGCGCGATCTGCTCGATGCGGCCACGGCTCGCCCCCGTGAGGTGGAAGCCCCCGAAGACCAGCTCGATCTCGCCCTCGTGCTGCTGCCTGGCGACCTCCACCATCCGGTCCACGCCCGGGTGCGCGCAGCCGGTGATCACCACCAGCCCGTCGGCGGACTCCAGCACCAGCGCCTGCTCCGGCGGCGGGCCGGGGATCGCGCCGGTGGTGAAGACGCCCTCCGCGAGCTGCTGGCCCGGCTCCGCCTCCACCAGCGTCGCGCCGGCAGCGCTCACAGCCCGCTTGATGTCGCCCGGGAAGGACTCAAGCACGCAGACGGTGGCATCGGGGTTAAGGCTCAGTACATCGGGCAGGCCGGCCACATGGTCACCGTGCCTGTGGGAGAGCACGATGAGGTCAATGGCCTCGGGGTCGAGGTCCAGCGCCAGGATGTTGTCGATGAGGACCCTGCCGATGGCGCCGGTGTCGAAGAGGACCGTTGTCTGGGGCAGCTCCACGTAGCAGCCGAAGCCCCAGCCGGTCTTCAGCTCCGCCGGTCCGGGGTTGTTATCGAAGACGACCGTCAGGATCATGGCATGCTCCTCTTCGCGCTCCGTTTCGGGAGATGGCGGCGTCGCGGGAACTTCCGTGGCCGGTGCCTGCGGCTGCTCGCAGGAGGGCCCGGCGCAGGCCACCGCGGTGAGTGCAATGACAAGCAGTACAGATCGCGTCGTCGATCGCATCGTCATCCCTCCTTCATCAGACGCAGAGGCGCTGGGCACCCCCCTGTGTTCGCCTACGTCCACACGCCGGGGATCTTGTAGCCGCACTTGGTGCAGCGACTCGTCTCAAGGTCCAGGCCCTTGTTGGAGACCCGGAAGCCCACGCGCTCGATGACCTTCAGCCAGCACTTCGGGCAGTAGGTGGACTCGGCCGGGTCGCCGCCCATGTTGCCCAGGTAGACGTACTTCAGGCCGGCGTTGAAGGCCACCTTCCGCAGCCGCAGGAGCGTCTCCTTCGGGGTGGGGTCGATGCTGCGAAAGCGGTACTTGGGGAAGAAGCGCGACATGTGCAGCGGCGTGTTGGCGCCGCAGTTCTCCACGATCCACGCCGCCATCCGGGCGACCATCCGGTCCCTGTCGTTGTAGCCCGGCACCACCAGGTTCGTCAACTCCAGCCACACGCCGGTGGAGGCCACCAGCTTGACGGTATCCAGAGACGGCTGGAGGTCGGCGCCGGTGATCTGCTGGTAGACGCTCTCGTCGAAGGCCTTCAGGTCCACGTTCACGGCGTCCACGGCCTCGCACAGGTCCCGCATCACCTCGGGGTTGCCGTAGCCGGCGGTCTTGAGCAGAACCCGCAGGCCCTGCTCGCGGGCGTACTCGGCGGTGTCCAGGACGTACTCGCAGGAGATGATGCCCTCCGAATACGTGAAGGTGATGGACTTGCCGCCAAGCTCCGTGACCTGATCCACGAGGCTGCGCGGGGGGAGGTTCTTGTTGTCGGTCAGCTCGGGGGTGGAGCGGGCGAACTCCCAGTTCTGGCAGTAGCCGCAGTCGAGGTTGCAGCCGGCGGTGCCCAGGGCCAGGCTCTTGGTGGCGGGAAGGAAGTGGAAGAAGGGCCCCTTCTCCATGGCCTCCGCGCGCACCAGGGCCGGCCTGCCGTAGACCTTGGTGATGAGCTGGCCGCCCACGTTCTCTCGGGTGCCGCAGAAGCCGCTCTCGCCGGTGCCGACGATGCACCGCCTGGGGCAGACCTGGCACTGCACGCGGTCGCCGTCGAGCTTCTTCCAGTAGCGCGCCGGCTGCGAGGAGATGTCTCCGACCTCGCGGACGAGTCCCCCCAGCCCGTCCATAAGACCGCCGGTGGGCAGGGCTGCGAGCGCCCCGGCCCGAGCGCACAGACCGAAGAAGTCGCGTCGACTGATCCCATCGCCCATCTGTTGACCGCCTCCCGACTTGGCCTCGGAGCTGCAGCCGGCGGAAGCTGAAACGGGCGGGTCGCCATCACCCGCCCGTTATGACGCGCCGTGCAGGGCGCAGGTTCGCCCGCTAACTGCCCATGTGGCCGGACACCGGCAGCCCCCAGCGGCGGAGCTGATCGCAGCAGGCGCCGTCGAAGGTGCGGTTAAGGGCGTATGCGAACATGGCCCTCCCTGCTCCCTCCCGCTCCTGCAGCGAGGCGAAGAAGCGCCGGTAGGGCTCCCGGTCGATCAGTCGCTCCTGCGAGAAGCCCTGGCTATCCAGGAGCGCGTAGAGCATGCCGGCCACCACGTCGGCCCCCGGCTCCGCACGGCCGCCCTCTCGGACCCACTCCTGGAGCGCGCCCAGCGCGCGCTCGCGGGCGTTGATCACATCCTGCTGGGGCAGGACCACCGCCGAGGCGCTGCCGATGGCGTCCCGCGTCTCGGTTACAAGGTCATACTGGAGACTGGCGGCGGCGAACTTGGCCAGGCCGTCCACCCACGCCCCCTGAGCGAGCCGCTCGCCGGCCGCCCGCCCGATCATCTGCCGGGCCAGGCTCTCGAAGCCCAGCGACCACTTCGGGGGATCGCCGATCTTGCAGCCGGGCAGCAGTATGGGATTCCCCTCCCGGCTCCGGCAGCCCTGATCGACGCAGATCACGATCTTGTCGGGCGCCTGCGCGCCCGTCCAGTCCTCCAGCAGCACCTGCGACTGCTCCCAGATGTTGGGCATGTTGTACTGGCGCATCTTCACGGTCACGGTGTAGGGCGCGAAGACCACGATCTCCTCACCGTTGTAGCAGTCCACGTTGCCCAGCGAGTAGTCCAGGTTGCTCTTGACAAGCTGCACGTAGCGATCCAGGGCCGGCTCGCCGAGCCGACTCAGCGCCAGCTTCGCGTCATCGGCCAGGCCGGACTCGGGGAAGTCGCTGACGACCGTGCTGTAGAGCTCCCGGGCGCGCGCCTGCTTGCCCTCCCGCTCGCAGCACTGCGCCAGCAGGAAGGTCGCCGGCCCGCACAGGTCATTGGTGCGCAGCTCCAGCACCGGCTCGAGCTGCTTGCGCGCCTGGCTGTAGTTCCCGCGGGCCATGTTCAGCGCCGCCAGTGTGAGGGCCGCATCCGGCCCCAGGTCCGCGCAGGTCACCCGGTAGGGAATGTGCTTCTTGTGGTACTCGAACCACGCGAAGTCAACATGCGAGAAGTAGGCCCTCATCACCGTCAGGAACTCGTTCTTCCCCGCCGTGAGGCCCGCCGGGAACAGGTTCGGATAGGCCGCCGACAGCTCCGGATACATCAGCGCAGCGGCCTCGAAGTTCTCGCCCTCGTGGAAGTACTTCAGAACCTCATACAGCGCCTCCATCTCATGCTCGGAGCCGGGGAAGTAGACCACGAGCTGCAGGTAGGTGTAGACCATGTCCTCGGTGCGCTCGGAGTCCTCGTAGGTCTTGGCGATCTCGTAGAGCGCGTCGTCGCGGAGCTCGCTGCCGATGAGGTTGTTCACGACCTCCGCGAAGGCCGACGCCGCGTCGGTGACCGCCGTCAGGTGCTGGCCGCCGGGGATCGACGTGCGGCTGCCGACGGCGTCCTCGAAGCGATCCTGCAGGCGGTAGAGGTCCTCGGGCCCTTCGGCCTTGTTGATATCCTCGAAGAGAATGTTCATCTGCTGGTAGCAGACGCCGATGTTGTAGAGGGCGTCGTCGAAGCTGTCGCTGCCGGGGAAGCGCCGCACGAACTCTCTGTAGGTGTTGATCGCCTCCTGGAACTGCCGGTAGTTCTGCAGGTGCCGGGCGTAGCTGTGCATATCCCCGGCTGCCTCGCCCGCGTTCCCGACCTCCGTGTCGTAAAGCGGGGGCGCCTCCTGGCCGGCTCCGCGCAGGTTCCGCGCCAGCGTATTGGCCTCCCGCATCGCCCGGTTCGTGAGGTGGCTACCCGGCAGGCCCTCGATGAGCTCGCAGTACGCGCCCAGCGCGCCGTGTGGGTCGCCCATATGCCTGCGGCTCTCGGCGATGCAGAACAGGGCGTCATCAAGGTGGTCGGAGTAGGGGTAGCGAGCCATCAGGTCCTCGGACGCAGCGATGGCGGCCTCGTAGTTCTCCACCTCGCGGTACTTGTTGGCCAGCATCGCCAGCGCCTCAGCGCAGCAGTCCGCGCGCGGGTAGCGCTCCACCAGGCCCTCCAGGGCCTGCAGATACCCCTCCTCGTCATCCACGGCCTTGAATTCCTGGGCGATGGCGAAGTGAGCGTTATCAGCCCAGACGCTGTCCGGCCACGTGAAGATGAGCGTGTTCAGCGCATCGATGGCCGCCAGGTGGTCCTGGTCGGCACGGTGCATCTGCGCCAGGCCCCAGCAGGCATCATCGGCCATGTCGCTGTCAGGGTAGTTCTGTACGAGCTGCGCGTAGGCGGCGATCTCGGCTCGGAAGTCCTTCTTCACCGAGTTCACCCGGGCGTTGTGCATGAGCGTGTCGTCGGCGTAGTCCGACGTGGGGTGGCTGAGAAGGAATGCGGCGTTGGCTCGCAGGGCCTGCTCGATCTTCTCCTCCTGCCACGGCTTGCAGCAGGTGTAGGTGGCCCTGGCAGCGTCATCGTGCTGGTTGTACGTCGTCAGGCGTGTCGGCAGGAGCGCGATCTCGTCGAAGGAGCGGCCGAGCACACCGGTAAGATCGAAGGCACCGTCCTGGCACAGCGCGGGTGCGGCGCTGAGGACGACCACAAGCAGTAAGAAGGTGGCGCGTCGCATACTAGCACCTCCACGCGCGTCTTCTGACACTCCCCCACTCCTAGTATACCCGAATGTGGCGCTGTGGTGAAGGCCGTATGCGGTACTTTTTGCTTAAGTTTGCGTCATCGTGTAGAATGTGAGGTGGGCTGGGTCATCTCGATTTGGGGTGGAATGCAGGAATCCATGGCCGAAGAATGCGAAATTGCCGATCGCGAGCGGCAGATGACCGCCGCCGAGGATCTCCCTGAGACCCCCTATGCGCGCCCCGCAGGGCAGCTCCTCGATGAGCTGGCCGTAGAGCCAGAGGCAGGATTGGACGCCGCCGAGGCCCGCCAGCGCCGCAGGCGCTTCGGTCCCAACTGCATTCGCAGTCCGGGGATGGCGAGTCCCTGGCAGGTGCTCGTCGAGCAGTTCAAGAGCCTCATGGTGGCCCTGCTGGCGGTGGCGGCGGTGGTGGCATTCGGTGTTGGCGACTACCTCGAGGCCATCGCCATCCTCGCCGTCATCCTCATCAACGCCGCCATCGGCTTCGTCACCGAGCTCCGGGCCATCCGCTCCATGGAGTCGCTCGAGCGCATCGCGCGCGTCTCATCGCGCGTCAGACGCGCCGGGACGGTGCAGGAGCGCGATGCCCACACGCTGGTCCCCGGCGACATCGTGATCGTGGACGCCGGGGACGTGGTCACCGCCGACATGCGGCTGATCGAGAGCAACAAGCTCCAGTCCGATGAGGCCGCGCTGACCGGCGAGTCCGTGCCGGTTGACAAGACCACCGACGCAGTGGCCGATGATGCTCCCCTGGCGGAGCGCTCCTGCATGCTCTACAAGGGCACCGCCGTGACCCGCGGCTCAG
>JAYENL010000112.1:0-10577 GCA_034722055.1 Armatimonadota bacterium | reverse complement strand
GGACACGCATAGTCCTCCTCGAAGGCGTCGCGAGCGTTGCCATGGACGCTTCCCCGCCCCCGCCGGTTCATGGGGCCAGCAACGGGCAGAGGACCGGTATGACGGTCGCCTGCTGCACCGCAGTGGTGATTCTCGCCCAGCGGTGAGCCGGTGTCAAGGCACACTGGTGGCCTCACGCCGGGTAGTGGACCTCTCGCCACCATCCTGGATCGATGTCCTCGAAGATATCGTCACGGCCGCACAGGGAGCCGAAGTACTGCCAGTCCTCGTCGCTGAGACAATCCTGTCGGGCCCAGCGCTCGGCCAGCTCCGCCACGTGATTGAAGTCGGTGTGATGCGCCACCAGGCGGTGGGCGGCGTAGTCCGGGGCGCCGTGGGTGGAGATGAGGAACTGCCAGTCTGAGGCCTGAAGCAGCAGCAGCTCCCGCCCGGCCTGCCGCAGGAAGGCCTGCAGTTGCTCGTCCTCGCGGTGGGCGAATGTCCTCGCCAGGTGCTGCATGCGGCGCTCGGCCTGAAAGATGCGGCGCCACGACCAGGTGGTGTTGTCGTTGAGCCAGATGTAGTGGCCGCCGCCGGCGCCCCAGGAGCCCTCGGGAAGGGTGATGGCGGTGGAGGGGGCGGTGTCGGCCAGATACTCCCCGCAGCTCATGCACTGGAGTCTGGGGTCCTCGTGGATCCAGCGGATCACCTGCTCCAGCCACGCCGGCCCCTCGTGCCACCAGTGACCGAAGAGCTCGGCGTCAAAGGGCACGCAGGCCACGGGGCGGCGCCCGAAGGGCCGCGGCTGGCCCTCCAGGGTGTCGTGCAGCAGACCCACGAAGTGCCCGGCCTGCTCGCGGAGCCGCTCCTGAGCCATCTCGGGGGAGTAGGCGTCCTTGGTGCCGAGGTCGTTCCGGTCATCGGTGATGCGCCAGTAGCGATGATCGCCGGGCATGTGCTTCCTGTGGAACTCCAGATACCAGCCGTCGCCGGGGTAGCCGAACTCCGCGCTCCACACCTGGTAGGAGATCTCCTCGTTGCGCACCAGGCAGGCCACGGGCGGGTGCTCCTCGAAGTGCGAACCGACGAAGTATGGCCAGAAGGTGGTCTTCTCCCAGCTCGGACGGGGGCGCTCTTCGCGGCGGGTGATGCGGCCCCAGAGCTTGCCGAGGCTGTCGTGGTAGTGTATATCTACCGGGAGCGGATCGCCGCTGCGCCCGAGCATGTGGGTGTCCACGATGAAGTAGTCCAGGCCGTTCTCGCCCAGGAACTCCTCCAGGCCCTTCCGCCACCAGGTGTGTCCATCCGGGGCCTGGACCTCGGCCGGCGGCGCCCAGGCGGTCCGGGGCCGGTAGGCGCACTCGGGAAGCCAGAAGCCGCGGGGGAAGCGGCCGAAGTGGCGCTGATAGGAGGTCACGGCCTGGCGGATCTGAGCCTGGATGGAGGCATCCTCATACAGCAGGGGCAGGTAGCCGTGGGTGGCGCCGGAGGTCATCAGCTCCACAGCGCCGCGGTCCTGGAGATCGCGAAAGGCGCCGACGATGTCGCGGCCCAGCTCCTCGTGGTACAGGCCTTGCAGGTGGCGGTAGTGCCGGGACCAGCGCTCGGCGAGGTAGGCCAGGTGCAGATCGCCGCGGTAGCGGAACTCGCCGGCGTTCGCCTCAGCCGTCTCGACCCGGTCGGTGAGGTAATGGCCGAACCACTCCTTGAAGCGGTCGTCGGCGAGCTGCTCGACGACCACGGGCGTGAGACTGACCGAGGTCCGGGCCATGATGCCATCGTCGGCCAGCCGGCGGAAGACCTCCAGCAACGGCAGATAGCACTCCGCGGCGGCCTCGTAGAGCATGTTGGCACCATGCGGCCAGGTGGAGTGGCCCAGCACGTAGGGCAGGTGGGTGTGAAGCACGAGGCAGAAGGCTCCGGGCGGTGAGCTCATGGCAGCAGCCCTTCTCGCGGCGCACGCATTCGGGAGATGAAGTGAATGGACCAGCTCTACGTCGCATTCGTGTGGCACATGCACCAGCCATGGTACCTGTGGCCGAACTCCTCGCGGGCGGCGCTTCCCTTCGCGCGCCTGCACGCCACCAGCGCCTACTACGACATGCCGTGGCTGCTGTCGAGGTTCAACGACACGCGGGTGACATTCAACCTGGTCCCTTCGCTGATCGAGCAGCTTCGCGGCTATGCGGCCGGGGAGGTCTCCGACCGGGCGCTGGAGCTATCGCTGCGCGACCCCGAGGAGCTGGGGCTGGACGACCAGCGGTATCTGCTCACACACATGTGCGGTGGGCACCCCGGTGGAGCCATGGCGGCCAGCCCGCGCTACGGCGAATTATTGCACAAGAGAGGCGTGGACCGCAACCCGGCGACCATCGACGGGGCCTGCCGCATCTTCACCAAGGAGGACTACCGCGACCTGCAGGTGCTGTTCAACCTGGCCTGGTGCGGCTTCGCGCTGGACCATGAGAGCGAGGTTGTGAGCGAGCTCCGGGGCAAGGGCCGTGACTTCACCGAGGACGAGAAGCGGGCGCTGCTCGACGAGATGCAGCGCGCGGTCCAGGGGGTCGTGGACCTCTACACCGAGGTTGCCGCCCAGGGACGGGCGGAGCTGACCTGCTCGCCGTTCTACCATCCCATTATGCCGCTGCTGTGCAACATGGAGGATGCCGCGCAGCGCATTCCGGCCTCCCAGCTTCCCGAGAAGCTGTGGCGGGAGCCCGAGGAGGCGCGGAGGCAGCTCCGGCTGGGGCTCGAGCACCATGAGCGCACCTTCGGCAAGCGTCCGCGGGGCGTCTGGCCCTCCGAGGGCGCGGTCAGCGATGCGGCGCTGGATGTGATGGCCTCCGAGGGCCTGCAGTGGTGCGCCTCAGACGAGGACGTCCTCGGCGCCAGCCTCGACAGCGGTGGCAGGCCCGCTCCCAGGCAGCTCTACCGGCCGTGGCGGAGCGCCTCCGGCGTATCGCTGGTCTTCCGCGATCACCGCCTCTCCGATCTTATCGGCTTCGTCTACCGCGACTGGAAGCCGAGGGACGCGGCGAGGGACTTCATCGGGCGCCTGCGCACGGCCGCCGATCAGGCCGGCGGCGCGGACGCCCCGCCGCTGGTGAGCATCATCCTGGACGGGGAGAACCCCTGGGGGTGGTATCCCGACCTGGGCGAGGGCTTCCTGCGGGCGCTCTACGAGGGAATCGAGGAGGCGGAGGACATCCAGACCACCAGCGTCGGCGACTACCTGGAGGAGTTCGGGGCTGGCGGCGAGTTGGACTCGATCTTCCCCGGCTCCTGGATCGACCACTCCTACCGCACCTGGATCGGCGGGAAGGAGCACCGGCGGGCGTGGAGCCTGCTCTCGGGCGCGCTGAAGGTCACCGCACGCCATGACGAGGACGAGGAGGGCTTCGACGAGGCCCGCCGCAGCCTCATGATCGCCGAGGGCAGCGACTGGTTCTGGTGGTACTGCGAGAATCAGCACACGCTCGACGCCGACATCTTCGACGCGCTGTTCCGCTCCCACGTGGCGGAGGTCTACCAGCGGCTGGCGGAGGAGCCGCCGGATGCGGTGGAGGAGCCCATCTACGCCGAGAAGATCAGCCGCCTCATCCGCGAGGCCACCGAGCGGATGTCGGCGACCATCGACGGGCGGATCACCAGCTACTTCGAGTGGCGCGCCGCGGCGCTGCTCCGCACCTCCGGGCTGGCCTCGGCCATGCAGCGCAGCCAGTACGTCATCCACGAGATCTATTTCGGCTTTGATGAGGAGAACCTGTGGCTGCGGCTGGACACCGACGGGCCGGCCATCCAGCGCCTGCAGGGCTGCCGAGTGGAGGTGATCTTCCAGGGGGAGCGGGAACATTCCATCGTCCTGGAGTTGCCCCACGAGGGGCAGCGCCCGGAGGTCAATGGGGATTTGTGCCAGGAGGCCGAGTGCGTTGTCGAGCGCGTCATCGAGGCTGGGGTACCGCTGCAGTTGATCGACGCGGAGCCTGGCGAGACGCTGCGGCTGGCGGTGGTGGTGGGCCGCGAGGGGCGCGTAGTGGAACGCTGGCCGGAGCTGGGCTTCTTGCAGGTGGAGGTGCCGACCGAGGAGGCCATGGCCGCAAGCTGGGTCATCTGAGCGGTCGCTTCGCAGACGAAAACACGGCCGCCACGAGGCGTGGCGGCCGTGTGCGTGGATGCGCAGGAGGAGGCCTACTCCACAGACGTCGCGACCACGAGGCTCAGCTCCAGCACCTCATCTGCCTCCAGCGAGATGGCGAGGGCCGTCAGGAGATCAGCCTCGCCCTCCAGATGGAACTGCAGCGGGTCGCCCACCGGATTCCAGTCCGCGTCGGCGTACATGATCTTGAGGTCGTAGGCTCCGGCGAGGATGGCCGGGATCTGGAACTCGCCGCTTTCCGGATCGACCTCAGCCACCTCGAGAGCGCCCAGGGGTGTCTCGATGAAGACGCCCAGCAGCTCGCCCTCGGGCACCTCAAGCGGATTGCCCTCCTCGTCCAGGACCGTGCCGCTGATGGCGGCAAAGTCCAGCTCGTCGGCCGAGACGACCGCCGCGGAGATGGTGGGCCGCATGATCCACTGGCCGCTGGCGCCGGCCTGGTGGACGGACGCGGCCGCATTGAAGTCGATCAGCAGCGTCACCATCTGCTCGGCCACAACCTCGAACTGGCCCGTCACCAGCTTGGCGCCCGTCTGGGCCCCGCTGGGGACTGTCAGGTCATGGCGTACGCCCTCACCATCGAGGATCCAGTTCGCACCCACCTCGTCGGAGAGAATCAGCCGCACCTGGTTGTAGCTGCCCGGCTCCACCAGCGGCTCCCCCAGCGGCATCGGCTGCTGAGAGAGGGCGATGAGCTCGATGTCGTCCGGGAGGTCATCGTCGGTCAGCAACACCACCGGCCCCTCTCCCTCGCTTACCAGCTCGATCCGGACGATGTGCACGTGCACCTCAGTCACGTCTGAGAGGGGCACATCGGTGAGCAGGACCTGCACCGTCCCGGAGCGGCCGGCCGGTCCCTCATCCCCCCCGCCGCATCCCGCCAGAATGAATGCACCCACAGCCAGCAGCGCGAGCACCACTACGACGGACGTCTTCACTCTGCCAAAGACCATTGTCCATCAACCCTTCATTGTTTATTGAGCTCTATGTGAAGTAGCTTACCCGCACTGCCAGCCGGCTAACCGCGAGTTATGCTGTGGGTTGCGGGAGGAGCGTCACTGTCCGCTCCCGCGCACCGTGGGCTGGCGGAGCGGCGGAAGGCGGCCGGCAGCGACCACAGGCAGATGGCGCTGATGGCGGCCGACAGCAGCCACGGGGTGTACAGGGAACGCTGGCCGCTCTGGGGGGCGATTGTGGGTGGTATGCCCATGGCAAGGTATGCGATCGCCAAGATGAGCATGGCCTCGTGATAGCGCCCCCGCAGCCCCGCCCAGGCCATCACCAGCCACACCGCTACGCCCAGGACAACGAAGACTCGTGTGGGCTCCAGCAGCCCCGCGATGCCTGCGGCCGGTCCCAGGCGAGTTCCCTGTGCGGTCTTCATGATGGCGAATGCCCCGGCGGCCAGGACGAGCCCTCCGATGACCATAGCGGCTCGCACCCGCGGGCCGCGGCGCGTGATTGCCGCGGCGCCCAGGCCGATGCCCAGAAGGCCCCACGGCGCCATTCCGGTGGTAATGACGTTCAGCGGCCGGCACTGCACG
Source organism: Armatimonadota bacterium (assembly GCA_034722055.1). Classification (GTDB taxonomy): domain Bacteria; phylum Armatimonadota; class Zipacnadia; order Zipacnadales; family UBA5352; genus JAYENL01. Next base: position 4,898 of record JAYENL010000112.1, on the reverse strand, counting down.
AATCGCCAGATGCGCAGCCACACCCACCGGTTCGAGCCCAGAACCCAGCCAGGTCCCACCACCACCAGCCTGAGCGCGGCCAAGCCGGCCGCCACCGCCACCAGGATCCACAGGCCCGAATGCCACCGGCGCTGGCGCCACCAGTAGATTCCGCCCACGAGGGGGAAGGCCATGAATCCGGTCTCCTTGACCATGGCGGCGGCCACGGCCAGGACCAGCGCCCACCAGATGCGCCCCCGCCACGCCAGCAGCAGCGCCGGAAGAACGCAGGCGGCCAGCCACACGTCCGGGAAGTAGATCCACTTGCCCACTACGCGCAGGCCCGCCGAGGTGTAGATATCCCCGAGCCTGCCGGGACTGCCGATGTTGTTCAGCGCCACTGCGGCCAGGCCTGCGAGAGGACGTCCCGTCAGCCCCTCCACCAGCAGAAAGAGCAACACGGCCACCAGCACGTGAAAGGCCGCCGGCACCAGGGTCCAGGCCCGGAAGTTCCCCCAGCCCAGGATCCGATTCATCAGCCAGAAGCCGTAGCTCGAGAGGGGGCGCCAGAAGGGATTGCAGCCGATCCACTCCCCGGTGAACCACTGCAGCGTGTCCCGCAGCCGGGGGGTGCGGTCGAGGCCCTTGCGGAGCATGACGATGTCGCAGTCGTCCCGCCAGGCTCCGGCAGATTCGACAGCCAGGGCGTGGGATGAGACGACGCCGGCGTTCCAGCCGCTGATGAGCATGGCGGCGGCGATGATCGCCGGTCGGCGCAGGCGGGACCAAGAGAGGGTCTTCATGGCGCTCGCCTACCGGAAGAGGGCGCTGACGGACTCCCCGGTGTGGATGGCGTGGATGGCCCTGCCGAACAGCTCGGCCACCGAGACCTGCGAGATGTTCGCCGTGGCAGCGCCCTCGGGCAGTGGCAGGGAGTCGGTGACGACGATGTGCCGGAAGAGCGGCTGGGAGAGGCGCTCGAGGGCATCGCCCACCAGAACGCCGTGGGCGGCTCCGGCGTAGACCTCTTCCACCCCGTGCTGCTCGTGGAGGAAGCGAGCCAGGCGCAGCATGGAGCCACCGGTGGCGATCTCATCGTCGAAGATGAGGGCCCTCTTGCCGCGCACGTCGCCCACTATGCTCTGGACCGTCACGGTCTCGTCGGAGCCGCGGCGCTTGTCGCCGACGGCCATGGGAAGCCCCAGGCGCTGGGCGTAGGCGCCGGCGCGCCTGGCGCTGCCGGCATCGGGAGCGACCACCACGAAGTCCGAGAGATCCCAGCCGTTGAAGTAGTCGCAGATCAAAGGTATCGCGGAGAGCTGATCGGCGGGAGTCTTGAAGAAGCCCTGGATCTGCTCGGAGTGCAGGGTCATGGTCAGGACGCGGTCGGCGCCGGAGGTGTTGAGCAGGTCCGCCACCAGCCGGGCGGTCACTGAGATGCGGGGCATGTCCTTCTTGTCGGAGCGGACGTAGAAGTAGTAGGGGATCACTGCCGTGATGCGCCGCGCCGAGGCGTGCTTGAGGGCGTCGAGCATGATGCACAGCTCCATGAGATGCTCGTTCACCGGCGGCGCTGCGGTTTGGAGGACGAAGACGTCCTTCTCGCGAACGTTCTCCTCGATCTGAAGGAAGAGGTTGTCGTTGGCGAACCGCCTGATCCTGGCTCGTCCCAGCGGGATCTCCAGGTAATCGCAGATGCGCTGCGCGAGCTGGCGGTGCGAGCTCCCACAGAACAGCTTCAACTCATCATCGAGATTGGAGCCCATACTACTCCCCTCGGTATCAGGGTGGCATCGGGCGCGATATGGACGAAGGTTCCCCACCGCCGGCTGACGGACCTTCCACCCGGTGCCGCCACACGCGGGCCGGGCCCGCGGCGGAGGCCTTATGAGCATACTCTTCATCGCCGATGACTTCCCACCCGATGTAGGAGGGATCCAGACCTTCGCCTGCGAGTTGGCTCGCGCCACTGCCGAGCTCGGCGAGGACGTGGCGGTGGTCGCCAGCCGGCAGGAGGGGAGCGGAGGTGTGGACGGCGAGCTGCCGTATCCCGTGGTGCGGGTGCCCACCCGGGGCAGCTACGTCATGGCGGCCATGAACCTGGCCGCCGGCGTGCAGCGGGCCAGGGAAATGGTGCAGGGGCCGCCACGGTGCCTGGTGGCGACGAAGTGGTCGCCGGACGGCCCGGCCGCCATCCTGGCGTGGCGGGCGCTGCGCTGTCCCATGGTGCTCATCGGCCACGGCGGAGAGTTCTGCCACGCGGGCGGCAACGTCATCAAGTGGCTGGCGCAGCGTGTGGTGCTGCGCCGCATGGACCTGTTTCTCGCAAACAGCGAGTATACGGCCCAGCTCTTCCGGCAGGCCAGGGCGCCCCGGGAGCGAATCGGCATCATCTACGGCGGAGTGCGCCCGGAGCGATTCGAGTCCTCCGCCGAGCAGGTTGCGGCCGTGCGCGAGGAGCTTGGAGTCGGGGACAGGCCGATGCTGCTCACCGTGGCGCGACTGGTGGAGCGCAAGGGACACGAGACTGTGCTGCGGGCGCTGCCGGGAGTGCTCGCCCAGGTATCGGAGGCCGTGTACGTCATCGCCGGGGAGGGTCCCAGGCGGGAGCGGCTGGCGGAGCTGGCGCAGCAGCTTGGCGTGGCCGACAGCGTCATCCTCCTCGGGCACGTGGAGGAGGCGATGCTCTCGGCGGTGCATTGCGCCGCGGATGTGTTCGTGATGCCCAGCCACCCCGTCCCGGGGAAGCTGGCTGAGGGCCTGGGTCTGGCGTTCCTGGACGCCGCGGCGGCGGGCACGCCCTGCGTGGGCACGCGCTTTGGCGGCATACCCGACGCCATCGCTGATGGCGAGACGGGGCTGCTGGTGGAGCCGCGGGATGAGCAGGCCCTGAGCGCGGCGCTGGTGAGGCTGCTTTCCGAGCCTGAGACCGCCCGGCGCATGGGCGAGGCCGGGCGGGAGCGAGTCCGCCGCGATTTCACCTGGCGGCGGGTGGCGCAGCGCTTCCTGGCGGAGCTGTCACGGATCGAGAGCGGGGCGGGCCGATGAGCCTGACGGTGGCATACGTGGATCACGCCGCCCAGGTCGGCGGTGCGGAGAGGAGCCTCGTGGAGCTTGTCACGCACCTGGACCGGGAGCGGTTCGACCCGCTGATCATGCACGTGCCCGACGCGCAGTGGCTGGACGAGGCCCGCGCGTCAGGGGCACGGCTGGTGGCGGCGGTCCCGCAAAGCGACCTTTACGATGCCAAGCGGGACGAGCTCGACGCCGGACCGATCAGCTCCATCCGCAGGCTGGCCGGTGCCATTCGGCCCGTGGGGCGGCTCTTCAGGGCGCTGGGACGCGAGCGGCCCGACATCGTGCACACCAACTCCACGAAGATGCACCTGCTGGGGGGGATGGCGGCGCGACTGCGGGGCCTGCCGGTGGTGTGGCACATGCGCGATTTGCTGACCGAGAAGGGAGCTCGGCGGTGGCTGGAGCGGGGTGTGCGCCGCGTGCGGCCGGAGGTCATCGCCATCTCGGAGGCGGTCGCCGGGCAGTTCGAGGGCCTGCCATGCCGCGTCCACGTGGTGCCCAACGGCATTCCGCTGGAGCGCTTCGCGCCCGGGCCGCCACCCGAGGGGCTGCGCGAGGAGCTGGGCTTGGGCGCAGGGCCGGTCGTGACCGTGGTGGGGCGGCTGACGCCCTGGAAGGGCCACCAGGTCCTGCTGCGCGCGTGGCCGCAGGTGGCTGAGCGCGTGCCCGGTGGGCGCCTGCTGATAGTCGGCGAGGTGGCCTTCTGGGAGGACAGCTACCAGGATGAGCTGCACGCGCTGGCACAGGAGTTGGGCGTCGGCGGCAGCGTGCGCTGGGCAGGATTCCGTGAGGACGTGCCGGACCTGTTGCGGCTGTCGGACCTGCTGGTGCTGCCGTCCATCGGGGAGCCCTTCGGGCGCGTGGTGATCGAGGGCATGGCGGCGGCGCTGCCGGTGGTGGCCACGGCCTCCGGGGGAGTGCCGGAGATCGTGGTGGAGGGCGAGACGGGGCTGCTGGTGCCGCCGGGCGAGCACGAGCCTCTGGCCGAGGCCATCGTGGCGCTGCTGGAGGATCCCGCGCGGGCGGAGGCTATGGGCCAGGCCGGCCACAGGCGGGCGCTGGCGCACTTCGATGTGCGGCGGGTCGCCCGAGAGGTGGCGGAGGTCTACGAGCACGTTCTGGGCGGCTGCGTATGAGCTATTGGCGGGATCGACGAGGAGAATTCTGCCCGGCAGCGAAGTCCCTGTCCCGGAGCATTGGCCCCGGCGGGGCCCAAACCAGCGCCACACAGTGCAGGAGGGAATCTGACCATGCCGGAGTTCCTGAATCCATTCAGCGGGATGGTGCCTGATCGGAAGCTGACCTTCAACGAGCTCATCCGTGCCATCCGACTCAACATCGCGGCGGAGCACGAGGCTATCCACCTCTACCAGGCGCACGCGGACGCCACGGACAACGAGCTGGCCGCGACGGTGCTGCGGGACATCGCCGACGAGGAGCGCGAGCACGTGGGCGAGTTCCAGCGCCTGCTGAGCATCCTGCTCGACGACGAGGACGAGCTGCTGGCCGACGGTGCTGAAGAGGTGGACGAGATGGCCGAGGAGCTGGGCATGGACGTGGAGGGCGATTAGGCGCCCGGTTCGGGCCGCTGCCTCGAAGCAGGCGCGGGGCCGCGTAGCACGGACGTCCGCGCCAGCGGGTCGTTGTGCGGCCGTTAGGGGATGCGAGTGCACTCGCGTGCGGTTGGCGGATGGAGCACCGGTGACGGGCAACGGCCCGCGACGCAGCCGGCTACCGTTCAGGAGGGGCGGGCTTCCCTGCCCGCCCGGTGCGGACGAGGGGGTCCGCACCACGGGACGAGAGCCGCGCCGTCGCGCAGCCGTTCAGGAGTGGCGGGCAGG